>NZ_JBUYSY010000005.1:0-195581 GCF_055231795.1 Flavobacterium riviphilum | reverse complement strand
TGCTGGTAACACTTCAACCGGAGTTCAAAAAATCACGATAAAAGATGATGAAAAACCCGTGTTGACAGTGCCACAAGATGCAACATTCAATTGCGTAGCAGGTGATTCTGGTATGGCAACCGCCACAGACAATTGTGATAAAGATCCTAAAGTAACGTATAAAGATGAAGGTACTTTAGACAGCTGTGGATTAGGAGTTATCACCAGAACATGGACTGCCACAGACTGCGCTGGCAACACTTCAACCGGAGTTCAAAAAATCACGATAAAAGATGATGAAAAACCCGTGTTGACAGTACCACAAGATGCAACATTCAATTGCGTAGCAGGAGATTCTGGTATGGCAACCGCCACAGACAATTGTGATAAAGACCCTAAAGTAACGTATAAAGATGAAGGTACTTTAGACAGCTGTGGATTAGGAGTTATCACCAGAACATGGACTGCCACAGACTGCGCTGGTAACACCTCAACCGGAGTTCAAAAAATCACTATAAAAGATGATGAAAAACCCGTTATTGTTCAAGCAACAGGAGATCTTACTAATAAAGATTTAGGATGTAACCCAACTGTGGTAGCTCCTACATTTACAGCAAGTGATAACTGTTCTGGTAATTTAACTGAAAAAATTGTCGTTACTGATAGTGGTCTTGTGCTAACAAGTGGTGATTCAAAATGTACACTTTATAGTCAAACATGGACGGCCAATGTTAAGGATTGTTTTGGAAACGCAGCATTACCTGTTAGTGTTACATACAATTGGAAAGTAGACACTGAAAAACCAGTTATAACCACCGAGGCTAAAGATGCAGATTTAGGATGTAACCCAACAGTGGTAGCACCAACGTTTGCAGCAAGTGATAACTGTGATGGCGTATTAACTCCAATTGTTAAAACAGACGGACCACAGGCGAATGGTTGCTATTACACCCAAACATGGACAGCTAGTGTGATGGATGGATGTAAAAATGAGGCCGATATCAAATCGATTACTTACACTTGGAAAGTTGATAAAATTCCTCCAGTAATTACTTGCATTGCCAATAAAACAGTGGCTTGTGGTACATTGGTAGTATTTGATACACCAACTGTAACCGATAATTGTTCTTTGGTGTCAGAAATACAAATCATTCCTGGAAACGAATTGGTTGTGATCAATGCAGATGGTAGTGAAACCCATACCAAAACATGGACAGCCAAAGATGCTTGCGGAAATGTTTCTGCCGAGTGTAAACAAGTAATTACCGTTCAAACTTGCTATCAAGGTTGTACACTTGGCTACTGGAAAAATCACACTGACAGATGGTGCTCTAGTTATTCCTGTTCAATGTTATTTGGGGATGTCTTTGTTAATGCACCTAAAAATCTAAGAAAATTAACTTTATTAGATGCCTTGAATTTAGGTGGCGGTGGAGCTAATAATCTTGCTCGTCAAGCCGTAGCTGCATTATTGAATGCTTGTAATGGCGACATTAATTTCCCTGAACCCTACAAAGGAAATCCACAGTTAGTAATTAATGAAGTAAATGCAGCATTTAGTGCAGGTATGAAAGCCGTTGCAGCTTTAGGTACGAAATTGGATAACATTAACAATTATGGTTGTCCGCTTTCTGGAACACCTGCTACTACAGCATGTGGAACCACAACTGCAGCCAAGGCAACTACAAGCATTCCAGAAGCAGAGTTCACCGTATTCCCCGTACCATTTAGAGATAATCTTTCTATTCGCTATGATTTTGAGTATGAATCAAAAGTAACTATTGAGATTTATGACTTTAAAGGAGCTTTAGTGATGCAATACGAAGATCCTAATGGATATTTTGGAAAAGAAATTACTTTAGAAATGAAATTCAATCATGGACAAGGTCAAACTTTTATCATCAAATTGACTACCGATCGTGGAGAAACCATTAAAAAAGTAATGTCAAAAATTTAATTTTAAGTTACTAAACCAAAAAAGGTTGCCTTTTGTTAGGCAACCTTTTTTTATGATATAAAACAATTTAGATTACAGTTTAAGTAATATGAATAGCTTTAAAATTCTTATTCTTTTTCTGTTTTTTTGATGTCATTAACGTATTTCGTCAATTTTTTACCGTACATGGATTGTGCCACTTTTGGGGTCATCGCTTTTTGAATGGTATCTAAAAACTTAATGTTAATATCGTATATTTCCGAAAGGGCAATATAGGGAGCTACTTCGTGATCTTTATGATTGATGGCGAAATTTGTGGCATACAAATATCTTCTTTTGATGTTGGATTCTTCTTTGATTTTGATGCTATCCAGCTTTTTTACATCTTTAAATTTTGTAGCTCTGAATTTTTGCTCTAAAAGTGTCAAACTTTCATCTTTAAATTGGCTATTGATTTTGCGGAATTCTTCGTATAAATCATGATTTACAGAGCCAGTAACTTTTGCACCGTACGAAAAACTGTCTAGGTTGGTTTCTATATTGATATTTCCTGCTTCGGCAAAAAATAAAAGATTGTTGTCAAGCGAATTGGAAACGCCACGGTTTAATGATAAATAATACATTTCAGGCGAATCAATGGTAATATCGGTAGCAAATTTTGAATCTCCGTTGATTCTGATAGAATCTATGGTAACCAAATTGGTGTCTTTAATGCGTTGAATATACAAAGTTCCTTCTTTTAGACCTTCTACATTACCAGTTAGATGTAAGTTGTTTTTGGAATCGTTTTTTGTACAAGCAAATAGAGTTGTTAAGGCAACTACGGCTAAAATCGTTTTTTTCATTGGTGATTAAATTTGGCGCAAAATAAAGAAAATTGTTGAATTGCTTCCAAATCGCTATCTTTTAATTCAAAAAAAATCCCAATTTATTTCTAAATTGGGAAGTGAATGCTGTAAGTGAAATATTATCCTTTGAGCCAAGCTTCTTTGAGTTGTTTTTTTGCTTCAGACGTTGCACTAAAACTTTCTTTTTCCTCATACGGAAGTGCAATTTTTCCTTTGATGCTTTCTTCTTTGCCATTTCGAAGAATAGTCAAAGTAATGGGGTCATTTTCTTTCCAAACTCTACTATTGGTAATCAATTCAAAGATGTTGTCTTTGCTGTATTTTACATCATTTATGGCTACAATAATGTCATTGCCTTTCAAACCAAGTGTGTTGAAAAACGCATTGAGTTCAATATTTGGTCTAACGGCTATGGCGCCACTTTGTCTGTCGATTGTAATATAAGGTTCTTGTCCTTTTAAAAACACTTCAGCAGGAGCTTTTGAAGTTGTTTTTGTCACGCCAACTTTGGCCAAAAAAGTATCATACGGAATAGGAGTAGGTCCAGCAACATAAGTTTTTAGAAATTCGCCAACTTCGGGGTAGGTAAAGGCCACAATTTGATCAAATAATTCTTGGTCATCAAAGGCTTTGTTAACACCATATTTCTGAGAAAGTTGCTGCATGAGATTCAAAATTCCTTTTTTACCATCTGATTTTTCGCGTATAATGAGATCAATACACATGCCAATAAGTGCTCCTTTTTGATACACATTCAGATACTGAGCTTTGTATGGCTCTTGTAAGACGTTAGCACTCATAGTCGTAAAAGGCATGGTATCGTTCATGGCTTTGGCTTGCTGTATTTTGTCGTTCATACGGTCGTAGAATTCTTTTTCAGTAATCAATCCTTGGTTAATTTGAAAAAGATTGGCAAAATATTCGGTTACTCCTTCGTACAACCATAAGTGTTGAGACATTTTTGGCGAGTTATAATCGAAATACTGAATTTCTTTGGAATGAATTGTTAAAGGAGTAACGATATGAAAAAATTCATGTGATACTACGTCTTTCATCTGTTCTTGTAACATGCTCAAAGGAATATTTTCTGGCATTACTACCGTTGTTGCAGTAGGATGTTCTAGTGCACCAAACCCTTTGGCATCATCAGGTTGCATCGTAGATAAATAAAGTAAAACGGTGTATTTTTTATTAGCATTGATACTTCCCAAGAATTTTTTTTGAGCAATCATCATTTTTTTCATTTCAGGAGTAATGCTCTCGGCTGTAACTTTGTTGTTTGGAGAATATACCGCAATTGTAATGTCCATTCCATCAACGGTAAAGGTGCTATAATCAGGTTTGTTATACATTATGGGGTTTTCTACCAATTCAGCATAACGCGAAACCAAAAATTCATCTGAAGAGGAAGAAGGATCCAAATCAACCATAGAGGTTGCGCCCCAAAGATTTTCAGGATGAGTAACAGCAACACGGTACGGCATTTCTTTTTTGTCTTGAAAGTATCCAACAAAACCGTGCATGTTGACCATAAAATGTGTTCCCGAAATTATGTTCGTACCTGCAGGTGAAAAAATATCTTCTTGACCAAAACCACTACCTTTTTCGGTGTCAAAAGTGTCATTAACCCAATAGGTCACTTTGTGTAGTTTTTTGGCAGAAGGAATTGACCAAGTGTTTTGATCGATTTTTGTTACTTCTAAGAGATTTCCTTTGGAGTCGAACGCTTTCAAATCATCAATGTAGCGACCGTAATTATCATTGGAATAGGTGCCTGGGATAATTTTGGGGATGCTGTAGGTGATATTTTCCGTTATGATTTTTGGAGCATAAACGGTAACTTCTACTTTGTCCTCTTTTACTTCTTTAAGGTTAATGGTTACCTTAACCTCGGGAAGTGATTTTGGAAGAGTTGAAACGGTGGATTTACAGCCTAAGAAAACAAGGGCAAAGGCAAAGCTTACAAGTATTTTTTTCATATTTAAGGTCTTTTGGTACATTAGACTAGAGTTGATGATAAAAGTTACAAGGATGGAACTTTTTAAAATAAAAAACTCCTGAAGCTAATCAGGAGTGAAGTTTTTTATTAATCGAATTTGTTTTTGATGTAGTATTTCCCGTCTAATTCATCATCAAAATCGTCAATTTTAATGGGTTTCGGTTTAGGCTTGCTTGCAATAGCTTTTTTCTTCCACATTTCAAATTTTTCAGTTGGCATTTTCTTTTTCATAATTTCTAAGACTTCTTTTTCAGAAAATCCAAATTCTTTTTTTATGATTTCGAACGGGTTTCTTTCTTCTAAGGCAAGTGTAATCAGTTTCTCGGTTTGCTCGCTATTTAATTCTTTGCGGTTACTCTTTTTCATCACGTGAAAATTAATTCAAAATGTTGGTTTTAATGATTTATAATTACGTTTTAAACGCTGTATCAATATTAATAAAAAAAATAATTCTTTGAAAAAAAAAACACCTTTTTTTAATTTACTTCAAAGTAGGCGAGCGGTGTTTTTGAAACGGAATATGCAATAGGTTTTTCAATTGATTGTGCTCTTTAGGGTCATAATGTGTATCGATACCAAAAATTATATCTTCTCTTGGCATAGTTTTAAAAGTACCAAACAAGCGATCCCATACCGAAAAAATATTACCATAATTGCTATCGGTATAAGGTAATTGATAATGGTGATGTACTTTGTGCATGTCTGGAGATACCAAAATATAACTTATTACAGTGTCTAGTTTCTTTGGCAATGCAATATTGGCATGAGTGAATTGAGTAGCTACAACCGATAGTGTTTGGTACAAAAACACCATCCACATGGGGGTGCCTACAAGGAGAACGCCAAGTAATGTAAAGACAAAACGAATTACGCTTTCGCCTGGATGATGCCTATTAGCCGAGGTCGTGTCTACCCAAGTGTCGGTATGATGAATGAGATGAAATCGCCATAAAAACTTAGTGCGATGTTCAATTAAGTGTACCAAATAAGCGCCAATCAAATCCATCAACAGCAACCCTATTACGGTAAAGAGCCAAAGCGGAATGGTGGGCATCCATTGCAAAATTCCAAATTGATGTGTAACGGTCCAATCGGCACATTGTAAGAGTAGAAAAGCTAAACAGAAATTGATAATAATAGTAGTCAGGGTAAAGAAAAAATTGATTCCCGCATGCTGCCATTTATGATACTTGAATTTGAATAAAGGGAATGTGTTTTCAATAAGCCAAAAAAGGGTGATGCCACCCACTAAGATTAAGCTTCGGTGGGATGAGGGGATACTGCTAAAATAGGCTACAATTTCGTTCATGATTTTGAAATGAATTTTAAATTAGGACTCTAAAAGTAAGATTTATTCTCGGTCCTACAAATTTTGTGGTTTTAGGAATTTGGTGTTTCCAAAAATGTTGTGTCGTTCCCTTCATCAAAAGTAAACTGCCATGTTCTAAGTTGATGTTTAATTTTTGTGTTTTTACCGTATTGTGTTTGAGTTGAAAAAGGCGTGAAGCCCCAAAACTTAGCGAAGCAATACTTGGATTTTGCCCTAGTTCCTTTTCATTGTCAGCGTGCCAGCCATTAGAGTCATTGCCGTCTCTATAATAGTTAAGTAAGACTGTGGTGAATGCTGTAGCTGCTGTTCTCTCTACTTGATGTTTGAGATCCAATAATAATGGTGACCAAGCATGCGGTTGCATAGTGATCGAAGAATAACGATACGATTTGTTTGGATTTCCAAAAAGTGCCGTAAGTCTAGGTTGGGCATAGGTCTTCCCATATACCGTAATCGAATCTTGTTGCCAAGGGATTTCGTGTTGAAGCGCCTTGAAAATCAAATCGGCTTCTGAAATAGAAATGAAGTTAGGATAATAAGAAATCTCAGCATCTGGGACATCAAACACTATGGGATCAAGAGGAAAAAGAGGATTCATGTAGTAAAAATAAAGAGAAAATAGACAACTTGGTGTATATTTTCTCTTTACGATTTATGTTTTACGCTTCCGAGTGGTCTTGCAAAAGATTTTTATATATGAATCCTGCTACCACGGCTCCTAAAATTGGTGCCACCCAAAACAGCCAAACTTGTGATAAGGGTTCTCCCCCAACAAAAATTGCTTGAGATAAGGAACGCGCTGGATTAACTGAAGTATTGGTAATTGGAATACTGATTAAATGGATAAGGGTAAGTGCTAATCCTATAGCAATACCTGCAAATTTTCCATTGGCAAACTTATCGGTTGCCCCTAAAATTACTATTAAGAAAAATAAAGTGAGTACAAACTCCGCAATAAAAGCAGCTTGTAGAGAATAACCTTCTGGAGAAAAAGCACCAAATCCATTAGAGGCAAAGGCACCTGCTTTAGTATTGTCGATTGCAAATCCAATTTTTCCAGCAGCAATGGTGTATAAGGTTCCTGCTGCTGCTATGGCACCCACACATTGTGCAATAATGTATGGAATTAGATCTTTGGCCGAAAATCGACCGCCAGCCCATAAACCAAAAGAAACCGCTGGATTAAAGTGTCCACCAGAAATATGCCCAACAGCATAGGCCATTGTAAGCACAGTTAAACCAAAAGCTAGTGAAACACCAGCAAAACCAATACCCAAATTAGGAATTCCAGCGGCGTAAAGGGCACTGCCACATCCGCCAAAAACCAGCCAAAAGGTTCCAAAAAATTCTGCAAACAATTTTTTCATAGTTACTGTATTTAAAGGGTTAATAGTTAGGCAACGATGATTGTTTTATCCTAAAGAATCACGTTGATTTTATTTCAATAATCATAATCAAAAAAGTATAGTTTATGAATAAGCACCAATAGTAAGTGAAACAGTCGAAAAAAAATCTTGTTATGCAGCGATGTTAAATAGCATTCATAACAATATGTATTTGTTACGAATTTAAAAAAAAAATTAACACATTTTGTGTAAGTATTTGAAAAATATATGATTATGGTTTTTTCTTTGAAAAAGAAGTATTCATTAAAACTATTGCCAATAGGATTAATACAATGCCTATCCATTGCAATAAAGTAACTTTTTCATTCAATAGTAAAAAAGCCATAGTAACAGAAACAGGTAATTCTATAGCCGATACGATACTTCCAATTCCAATTCCAGTAATCGGAAACCCTTTATTCATTAAAATAGGAGGGATTATGGTGCCGAATAATGCTAATAGTAGTCCCCATTTCGCAAAAATGCTCCATTGATAAGGTCCTGAAAGAGAAAATAAAGCAAAAGAAAACACAATAACAGCACCGCCTAATAGCATGAATAAGCTTCGTTTTGCAGCAGAAACATGTATAGCGATATGGTTGGCGGTAAACATGGTAGTGGTGAAAGAGGCGGCAGACAAAAGCCCTAAGGTAATTCCTCTCCAATCCAAAGTGAAGTTGGAAGCTAAGGCGTTGGTGGCTAGTATAGTGCCGATTAAAACAAGTACAACGGCAATGATTTTCTTAAAATCGGGCCACTTATTGAATAAAAGAATTTCAACAACTACTCCCATCCAAACAGTTTGCATCAATAAAACAATGGCAATGGATACAGGTAAAAACAACACCGATAAATAATAAAAAACGCTTGTCAATCCAAGTGAGGTTCCCGCTGCCATCAGTTGAATTTTGTCTTTTGCAGTAGCTTTGAACCGGACGTTTTGGTTTTTCTTTCTTTGTATAAGGACAATGAAAAGCATGCCTAATATACCTAGTATGAACTGTGAAGAGGTGACCTCGGCCGTGGTATATCCCTCATTATATGCTAGTCTTACAAATGTTGCAAGCATGCCATAGCTAGAAGCGCCTAGTCCAACTAGGAATACTCCTTTTAAAAATTGATTGTTAGACATTTATATGATTTTAAAGTCACTCAAAGATAAGGTAATCTTTTGTTGGTTTAATTTTTTGAAAACAGAAAATATACTGATTATTAGTGGTTTATGATAAAAAAAGAGATGATGCGATATCTTATTGACCTAGATTTAAGCTTTCGACTATCCTAAACACTTGAAATCCAGTCCAGTCTTTCACTAATAATTTTCTGTTTATTAGCTTCCAAAAAAGACAAATAAGCTTCGGCTACAGGGGAAAACTTTTTGTTTTTTTGCCAAATTAGATTCCATGTCGACTTTAATGGAAGTCCTTTAACAGGGATAATTTGTAATGCTCCATTAGCCAATTCATTTTTGATCCCGATTATAGGCAAAATAGAACTACCTATCCCGGCAATAACGGCCTGTTTTACGGCCTCATTACTTGTTAGTTTGAGTTTTTTGTTAATTTTTATTTGGTTAGCAATCATAAATTGTTCCATTGTCTGGCGTGTTCCAGAACCTTCCTCACGTAAGATGATCGGAATGTTTTCTAATAACTTTAAATCGTAGAGGTCTTCATTATATATTTGATCAGAATTGGATACCAAATACAAATGGTTGGGTATAAGGGCTATTTTATTAATGTTTAAGTTTTCTGGTAACAAAGAGACCAAAGAGAAATCGACTTTATTGTCCTCCAAACTTTTGATGACTTTTGATTTATTGGTAACATCCAAAACAAGCTCTACATTGGGATGAAGTCTTAGAAAATCAGCCAAGAAGTATGGCATAATGTATTTTCCGGTTGAAACAATCGATATTTTGAGTCTACCACTTAAATTGCCATGAAACGCTTGGGTTTTATAATCAATGGCATGGACTTGTTCAATGATTTTTTCGGCAGCTATTGCAATTTCTTTACCAAAATCGGTTACGAATAATTTTCGACCGATAATTTCGGTTAAAGGAATGTCAAATTGATCCTGAAAATTTTTAAGTTGGATAGAAACTGCAGGTTGCGTAAGATGCAATTCTTCGGCGGCTTTTGTAATGCTTTGGCATTGTGTTACTTTTAAAAAAACCTGTAATTGGTGAAGCGTATAGTTCATAAAATTATTTTATGATTTTCATATTAAATATATATAAAAATATATGATTAGGTTTTATCAAATTTGCTGTCGGAAATTTTGCGCTATCAAAAGTAGTGAATTCAAACAATTAAAAGATAAAAAAATATGAAGAAAGACTTTAAGCTTATTGATGGGGTTTTTACTCCTGAAGAGGCAGGCAGGGTTTTGTATCCTTTACTAAATCATAAGATTAATTTCCATTCCGTAGAGATTTTTAGCGATGAAATTCGCAATCAAATTAGTAAGTTTAATTCTAAACATCGAATTGAAGAGTTAGAATCGGACAAAGAATTGATGCACGAATTACTCAAACAAGCCGCAAAAGAGGGGGTGCAATTAAAAATTAAAAGTAATATTACCATAGAGTTTGAGTAAAATGAATCATTTCTTTGGTCGCCAACTCGTTATTGCTACAATGCATCACAAAGAAAAAGTGATGGCTCCTATCTTAGAACAGGGGTTAGGAGTGAGCTGTTTGGTAGCCGAAAAATTTAATACAGATATTTTTGGTACTTTTGCCGGTGAGATTGAGCGCACACAAACTGCTTTGGAAATCGTTCGCAAGAAATGTGAAATGGCTATTGAAGCAACTAATTGTGATCTAGTTGTGGCCTCCGAAGGCTCTTTTGGTAGCCACCCCGAAGTTTTTTTTGCCTCGGCCAATGAAGAATTGGTGATGTTAATGGATCGAAAGAATAATCTTGAAATAGTAGGAAAATCGATCAGCTTCTCAACGAATTTTGCGGGGCAGTTCATCGAAAACGAAAAAGCACTTTGGTATTTTGCCTATCAAGTTGGATTTCCAAATCATGGCCTGATTTTGAGGCCAGATAAGACAGCAACCAATCATTTGGTTAAAGGAATTGTTGCTCCTGATGTGTTATTGGATCAATTTCATAAAATGAAGGAAAAATTCCAATCCGTTTTCGTAGAAACAGATATGCGTGCCTTATATAATCCCATGCGCATGGAAGTGATTGCTGCAGCAACTCGCAAATTAGTAGAGAATACGCAATCCTTATGCCCAGAATGTCATACACCAGGCTTTGTGGTTTCTGCGGTTCATTCGGGCTTGCCTTGTTCTTGGTGTGGTAGTCCAACTCGTTCTACCTTAAGCCATGAATACAGTTGTAAATTGTGTGGTTTTTCTGAAGAAAAAAAGTATCCTAATCATAAAACAACAGAAGATCCTGGTTTTTGTAATTATTGTAACCCATAAATAATGAAAATAAATACTGATATTATCCAAGCGGCTCATTTGCTTAAAAAGGATGAAATTGTTGCAATCCCAACCGAAACGGTGTATGGTTTGGCAGGTAATATTTATAGTGAGAAAGCCATTTTAAAAATATTTGAATTAAAAAAACGCCCCTTGTATAATCCTCTGATTGTTCATATTCAATCGGTAGAAGATTTGGATCAAGTGGCACTGGAAGTTCCTGAAAAAGCTAAGTTACTCGCAGAAAAATTTTGGCCAGGACCTTTAACTATGGTTCTCAAAAAACAAAAACACATCTCTGATTTAATTACTGCTGGAAAAGATACCGTTGCGGTTCGAGTACCTAATCATGCTTTGACTTTAGCTTTGCTTCGAGAACTAGAATTTCCTGTAGCTGCACCAAGTGCAAATCCTTTTGGTTCTATAAGTCCAACTACAGCACAACATGTGGCAACGTACTTCGGTTCAAGTTTGGATTTTGTTTTAGATGGGGGCGCTTGTGCAAAAGGCATCGAATCGACCATTATTGGTTTCGAAGGAACCCAACCCATACTGTACAGAGCAGGGTCTACAACAGTTGAAGCCATTGAGGCGGTTGTAGGACCTTTAAAAATATTTACAAAAGATGATGTAGCACCTATTGCACCTGGTATGTTGACTAAGCATTATGCTCCAACTACTCAGACTGTTGTTACAGATTCTATTGAAAAAACAATCCAAGAATATTCCCATCAAAAAATAGGTGTACTTGCTTTTTCTAAAGCTTATGATCATCCCACCATACAATATCAAGTGGTATTGTCGGATACTCAAAATTTAGAAGAAGCCGCTTCAAAACTGTATGCTTGTCTACATGATTTGGATGCGCAGCCTTTAGATATTATTTTGGTAGAAAATGTTCCTAATGAAGGTTTAGGAATTGCCATAAATGACAAATTAGCGAGAGCTTCGGCTAAAAATTAGATAAATAAAAATTAACAATCAACACAAACGAAACAACATGAATTTAGATTTATTAATTGAAAACCTTACTAATCCAGCGTTATTATTTTTTGTACTCGGAATTATAGCTGTATATCTCAAAAGTGATTTAGAAATTCCAAAAAACACCTCTAAGTTCATCTCGTTGTATTTGCTATTCTCAATAGGATTCAAAGGAGGTCAAGAATTGGCACACAGCGATTTTTCAATGGAAATTATCTGGGCAATTCTATTTGGAGTAACCATTTCCATGATTATCCCGTTTTACACATTTTTCATCTTAAAGCGCAAATTTTCGATTGATGATTCAGGAGCAATTGCGGCTGCTTATGGCTCTGTAAGTGCCGTAACTTTTGTAACCGCAGTCTCTTTTTTAGAAATGCAAGGCCATACTTTTAGTGGGCACATGGTGGCCGTGATGGCTTTGATGGAAGCACCTGCAATCATTGTTGGGGTGATTTTAATTAGAATGTTTTCAAATGGTAATAATTCTACTTCCAAGTTGAGAGAGGTGATTCATCACTCTGTAACCAACGGGAGTGTGCTGTTGATTATAGGGAGTTTAATTATTGGATTGTTAGCTAGTGATAAAGCAGCAATGGGAATCAAACCCTTTACAACTGATATTTTCAAAGGATTTTTGGCGATATTTCTACTTGATATGGGAATTGTAAGCGGTCGAAAACTAAATGACTTCTTCAAAAGTGGATGGTTTAGTTTTATTTTTGCAATTCTAATCCCATTAATCAATGGTTGCATTGTAGCTTATTGTAGTCAATGGGTTTCTCCTGAAATCGGGAATCGTTTTATCCTAGCTGTTTTGGCTTCAAGTGCTTCCTATATTGCAGTGCCAGCAGCGATGAAAATAGCCGTACCCAATGCTAATCCAGGGCTGTTTTTACCCATGGCATTGGCTGTGACCTTTCCGTTTAATATTACTTTAGGGATGCCAACTTACTTATCAGTAATTTTAGCTTCTTGATCTTTAAGTTTTTCTTTATGAGTCAAATCGCTTAAATGCAAACGCAAAGCATCTACCGAAATGTTGATTTCCCAAAAAGATAATCCTAAAGAAAGCAACAAGGCCATCAAACTGAATCCAAACAAATAAATACCTGCAATTTGTTGGTCTAGGTATAAAAGTAGCATAGCAAAAACGGATAAGAACAAACTCAAAACTCCTGCCATTTGCATATAGCGAATCAGGGTTAATCGAAGGTTCAGGTTTTTGATTTCTAGCAATATCATGCTGTTTTCTTTCTCTTTGTAGGCTTTTTTTAAACCTCGAATGATGGTGGCTAAAGTCAAAAAACGATTGGTATATGCCAATAAAATTAAGGAAGTAGCAGAAAACAATAGGGCTGGAGTTTCTATTTGAAGTGTCATTGTATGTGTTTTTTTGCAAATTTCGGTTAACTCGTTCATATATTCAAATAAAAAAACCTTCGTTTAAATTCTAATAAACGAAGGGTTTTTTTTGAACTACAAAAAGTTTTAGATATCTAAATTGAAAACTAAACCATTTTCGTGAGTGTATTTGAATTGTTTATCACAATCGCCATTGCCATAATCGATTGTTCCATTGAGTAAATTTCCTTTAACGGTTAATTTTCCTTTGGAAATATAATCGCAATCAAATTTTTTAACTAAAGTTTCTAAAACAGTCAAGCTCAACGTTCCTCCGCCCACTTTAGTAATTGTGTGTGTTCCTTGTGTCATTTCGTAAGTGTTGTCTGAAAGGACCAATGGAGTGTTGGCACCTTCAGTTTGTTTGATGGTGTGTGTGCCATTGTTTTCATAAACATCTCCCAACAAAGTTGTTAGTCTGCCATTAGTAATTGTTCTGGTCCATTGTGGGATAGAGGGAGTAGTGGTTTCGTTTACGTAGACAATAGTTCCCTCTACTTTAACACCGTTTACAAAATAATTCTCTCTTACAATTGTCATTTTGGATTGTGGCGTACTAACTGCACCTGTCAAAGTGATTTTTAATTTACCTTTTCTAAGGATGTTGTTTGTTGTACAGCCTGTTCCGAAATCTACAGTAATTGTTTTAGGAAATACGTTTGGTGTAGTGTTGTCAACAGTAATGGTTGCACAAGCAGCTACAGAATTTGAAGCGGTTGATTTTGATAAAGAGTTGTCTGCCGTGGCTTGAATACTTGTTTTAAAGTCCAAATCGTTGACCAAGTTAATAGTAGCCGAGGCTACAACGGTATTGGTGTCGGTTGCGTTTAAAATTTCATCTTTGACACAAGAGGTAAAGGTCAAAGCCATACAAATAAGGCTGTAACAAGCTAGTCTTGTAGTTTTCATAGGTTAAGGTTTAGAATTGGTTGTGAGCAAATGTAAAAAAATATTTGATGTGTGATTAATTTTTTGTAGTGATTTATTTATTGAATTGTTTGGATTTTTCCAATTTTTCGTGGAGATAATCTGAATAAAAACCTGCAAAAATCAACGCAATTACGGTGCTTATTCCAAAAAAGGAATTGACGTATGCTAGAGAGTTTTCGGAAGGATTCACCACAAAAAAGCCATAGCCTAGGCTTCCATAAATAGTAGAAAGTAAGGCAAACAAAGAAGCAATGATAGATACCCCTCTAGTTCTAAATCTGAAAGTAGCCCAAATTAAAACCAAAAGCAATAAATATTGATCATCAGCATGATCAAAAGCAACTAAAACACCTATAAGTACCGTTGCTAGTCCCAAGAAAAAGGCTTCAAGCAAGGATGTTTTTATAATTTTAATGTGGTCACGATAAAGCCATGAGGTTAAAAATGGGGTGAGTATGATAGTGCCAATCAGATCTCCTTGCCACCAGGTAGTCCAGTTTGTTAGAAAAAAATTGGGTGCACTTAATCCAAAAAAGGAAATGGTAACCACTCCGATCAGCGATCCAATTGCACTATAAAAGACACATATTGCTAAAAAAATTATAGTACTAAAACCGGTTCTTAAAGGGTATTTTCCTTTGTTAATACTATTAATAACATAGGCTCCAATAGCAGCGCCTAGGGTAACTCCGGAGGCTACCATGACAGAAGCAGCACACGTTGTTAGAAAGGAAATATTCAACATCAAACTGGTGTCCCAAAATGAAAAGACATTGGCCACAAATGAGCCCAACCATACACCGTATAAAGTGGTGCTTCCCATAATTAAAACAGCAGCTAAAGCAAATCCTGCCGCTGGATAAATAGGAGAAATTGTTTCGGGGGTAACCGTGATTTGATAACTGATAAAAGCCAAGGCATTATAAATAAAGGCAACTAGTGCAATCTTTACTGGAGCTACTTTCAAAAACTGAGGCAGGTAGTAATCTTTAGAAGCTTGTTTGTACATTTGGTTGTTTTTTAGACGACTAAAATATAAAAATTGTCAATACTTTATTGATTTGGTTGTTTTTTATTTTTTGTTCAAAAAAAAACCTGCAATTTTTAGATTGCAGGTTAAGGAAATTGAAATAGTTTATACTATTTGATCATTTCAAAACTTCTTTTTACAAAAGCGGTTAGTGCTTCTCCTTTTAAAAGGTTTTGTGACAATTTTGCTAAATCTAATGCTTGTTTTACTAAGTTTTCTTGAGTGGCTTTATCAGTATTATTTAAAATGCTTGAAGCTAAATTAGAATTAGTGTTTACCACCAAATTATACATTTCAGGGAAATTGCTCATACCAAACATTCCGCCACCACCAGTCTGACTCATTTCTTTCATTCTTCGCATGAATTCTGGTTGCGTGATGATAAATGGAGCAGCATTACTATCTAAAGCTTCTAGTTGAACAGTATAAGTTTGTTTAGGAACGATAGTTTCAATAACCGTTTTTAAACTTTCTTGTTCTTCAGTCGATAATTTAGAAATAGCTGTTTCTTCTTTTTTGATCAAATTATCAATGTGATCTGAGTCTACACGAACAAAAGTTAATCCGCTATTGTCTGATTCTAATTTTTGAATTAAGTGCGGAATAATTGGCGAGTCTAACAATAAGACTTCGTATCCTTTGTCTTTTGCGATTTCGATATAAGAATGTTGTGCCTCTTTGTTTCCAGCATAAAGCACAACCGTTTTTCCATCTTTGTCGGTTTGATTTTCTTTGATGGCTTCTTTTAATTCTTCAAGTGTATAATATTTATCGTCTACCGATGGATATAGCACAAAAGCTCCCGCTTTTTCATAGAATTTTTCATCGGTCAACATTCCATATTCCAACACAATTTTGATGTCATTCCATTTGGCTTCAAAATCGGCTCTGTTTTCATTAAAGAGTGATTTTAGTTTATCAGCCACCTTACGAGTGATGTAGTTAGTGATTTTTTTCACTGCACCATCCGCTTGCAATCCAGAACGAGAAACGTTAAGAGGGATATCTGGTGAGTCTACCACACCGCGCAACATCATCAAAAATTCAGGAACGATACCTTCTACATTATCAGTTACAAAAACTTGATTTTGGAACAACTGAATTTTATCTCTTTGAATTTGTAAATCGGCACCTAATTTTGGAAAATACAAGATACCTGTTAGGTTAAATGGGTAATCAACATTTAAGTGAATGTGAAATAAAGGCTCTTCAAATTGCATGGGATACAATTCGCGATAAAAGCTTTTATAATCTTCATCTTTCAAATCTGCAGGTTGTTTGGTCCAAGCTGGATTTGGATTGTTGATGATGTTATCCACTTCAATGGTTTCTGGAGTGTAATCTTCTGGAGCATCTTCAGGTTTAGGAAGTGTTTCCTTTTTAGTTCCAAATTTAATTGGAATAGGCATGAACTTGTTGTATTTGTTCAATAATTCTCTGATTTTGCTTTCTTCTAAAAATTCTAAAGAATCATCAGCAACGTGCAAAACAATTTCGGTACCACGATCCGTTTTGTCGGCTGGTTCCAAAGAAAACTCAGGGCTACCATCGCAAGTCCAATGTGCCGCAGGTTCGTCTTTGTAGGATTTTGTGAAAATTTCTACTTTTTCGGCTACCATAAAGGCAGAGTAAAATCCTAAACCAAAGTGTCCAATAATGCCCGAATCTTTAGCAGAATCCTTGTATTTGTCAAGGAATTCTTCAGCACCAGAAAAAGCTACCTGATTGATGTATTTTTCTACTTCATCAGCAGTCATACCAATACCTTGATCGATAATGTGAATTTTTTTACCTTCTTTATCGATTTTAACTTCAATGATTGGATTGCCGTATTCTACCTTAGCTTCGCCAATACTGGTTAGATGTTTCAATTTTAAAGTAGCATCGGTACCGTTGGAGATCAATTCACGTAAGAAAATTTCGTGATCACTGTATAAAAACTTTTTGATTAGAGGAAAGATGTTTTCTACCGAAACATTGATTTTACCTGTTGTCATAATGTGATTAGTTTTTTAAATTTTAAATTTTACTTTTGCGCACTCAAATAAAATACCATTTCATAGCTAAATGACAAAATGGCGTATTTTTTAAAATTAATTAAAAAAAATAGGTATTTATTTATTTACAAAATTTTGAATCGTATCTTTGTTAAGTATTTAATAATAAATAAGTTAAGAGTATGAAAAGATGTGTTGTATTTAGTTTGTTGGTGCTGTTCCTTATTTCTTGTAAATCTGGAAATTCAGCCGTAGCTCCAAGTGCCCCTGTGGCCAATACCAAAATCGATTTGAAGTCACAAGTTGCCATAAAGGGCAATTGGCAAATTACCGATGTGACTTATCCGGGATCCGAATACTTTAAAGTTAACTCCTTTGGTATAGCCGATTCGAAGTGCTTTATTGGAAGTTCCTGGAATTTTATCTCAAATAATAATAAAGGGAGTATGTCACTTAATGCCGGAGGTTGTCCTTCATTTGCCACACCAATTGTGTGGAGTATCAACAAAGACGGTATGTTTGTCCTCAAATTTGTAGAGACGGGTGTCAAGTCCAAGACCATTAAATCTGGTTATTTGTTGCGTGTCGCCAATCAAACCGAAAGTACTTTTGAATTAATCGATAGGATTGATGTCATGGGGCAACAAAAAGATATAGTGTATTATTTTTCACGAACCAATTAAAAGGACAGTTCAATGGTAGACTGTCATTTTTACAATATATAAAAAATCAATAGTTAAAATCTCGAAAATTATGAAAAAGAGTATAATAATAGTTTGTGCTGTTATGTTTTTACTAAGCAGTATGTTTATAGGGTGTAATTCGGTAAAAAATGCCAATAATACTCAAAAGGGCGCCGGAATTGGTGTAGCAGCAGGTGCATTGATTGGAGGAATTCTTGGAAACAACATAGGAAAAGGAGGCAATGCGGCTTTAGGTGCGGCTATAGGTGCAGCTATTGGAGGCGGTACTGGAGCTTTAATTGGGAAAAAAATGGACAAACAAGCCCGAGAAATTAGCGAAGCACTTCCAGGTGCCGATGTTGAACGCGTAGGAGAAGGAATTCATTTGACATTGAATGAAAATGCCGTTCGGTTTGATACAAATAAGTCTACATTAACCCCTCAAGCTCAGGCTAATTTAGATAAATTAATCCCTATTTTTAACGAATATGGAGATACCAATATTCAAATTTTTGGGTACACCGATAGTTCGGGTAAACCTGAATACAATTTGACTCTTTCTCAAAAAAGAGCCGAATCTGTAAAAAATTATTTGGTAAGCAAAGGACTAGTGGAGAGTCGATTTAAAACTTCTGGGTTAGGAATTGCAGATCCTGTTGCATCCAATGATACACCAGAAGGAAAAGCGCAAAACCGAAGAGTAGAATTTGCCATTACCGCCAACGATAAAATGGTACAGGACGCCAAAAGTGGACAATAAAAGTCGCTTTATTTTACTAGCATAAGCCGGTTTTTTGAAACTGGCTTTTTTTTGAATTAAATATAATTTTCAGCTGTTTATTTTTTTTTTAAAGCCACTATCTTTGTTTTTTTTTAATGATACTCAAAAATGCTTGAAATTCAAAATATATCATTTGCTTATACCGATAAATTAACGATAGAAAATATCAGTTTTACAGTAGAGAAAGGACAAAATATCGCTCTAATTGGAGAGAGTGGTTGTGGCAAGAGTACCCTGTTGAAACTCATATACGGTATGTATGATCTTAAAGAGGGGAAGATTTTCTTCAATCAAACTAGAGTGTTGGGACCCAAGTACAATTTGGTGCCTGGTATGCCCTTTATGAAGTATTTGGCTCAAGATTTTGATTTAATGCCTTATGAAACCGTAGCCGAAAATGTGGGGAAGTTTTTGTCGAATGGTTTTTTGCCTCTTAAAAAATTGCGCATACAAGAGTTACTCGAAATGGTCGAAATGACTGAGTATGCCCGAGTGAAAGCTAAGGATTTGAGTGGAGGACAACAACAACGTGTAGCTTTGGCCAAAGTTTTGGCAGTTGAACCACAGGTCTTATTGTTGGACGAACCCTTTAGTCATATTGATAATTTTAGAAAAAATGCACTGCGTCGCAACTTGTTCGCTTACTTAAAGAAAAAAGGGATTACTTGTATCATCGCCACACATGATAGTACCGATGCTCTTTCGTTTTCAGATGAAACCATTGTTTTGCAACAAGGTAGAATGATCGAAAAAGCACCATCAGTTGAGGTGTATCAGTTTCCTATTAATAAATATGTGGCCTCTTTATTTGGAGAGGTAAACGAATTGAGGTTGTCGCAATTGATGCCTATTGAAGGCGAAGATGAAGTAGTTTTATTATATCCTCATCAATTAAAAGTGTCTCCTGTAGGAACAGTAAAAGCAGTGGTAAAACAGTCCTATTTTAAAGGGAGTCGTTTTTTGATTAAAGCAGCTTTTGATCGCAAAGCCATTTTCTTTGAACACGATACAGCCTTAGAGGTCAACCAAGAGGTGATGCTTAAAATCATGTAGATGTTTTATTACTACTAGTGTTTTTTTGATAGTCGGGAGCACTGGTAAATTGATGATTTAAAAAAAAATGACTATCTTGTTGAGGCTTTTTTTTATAAAAAGTATTTTTGCGAATAAAATTTAATTAAAAAAACAAAACTTATGTATAATTCTAAAATTGCAGGCTTAGGATTTTATGTCCCTTCCAATATAGTTACCAATGATGATTTGTCCAAAATTATGGACACCAATGATGAGTGGATTCAAGAACGAACTGGAATTCAAGAGCGCAGACATATCATAAAAGGAGAGGATACAACCACTAGTATGGGAGTGAAAGCTGCTAAAATTGCTATCGAGCGCGCAGGTATTACAAAGGAAGATATTGACTTTGTGGTATTTGCTACTTTAAGCCCTGATTATTATTTTCCAGGGCCAGGAGTTTTGGTTCAGCGTGATTTAGGATTGCGTACAGTGGGAGCATTGGATATTCGTAATCAATGTTCGGGTTTTGTTTACGGAATTTCTGTAGCCGATCAATATATCAAAAGCGGGATGTATAAAAACGTTTTGGTTATCGGTTCCGAAGTTCATTCTTCAGGATTAGACATGACAACTCGTGGTAGAGGCGTTTCGGTAATATTTGGTGATGGTGCAGGAGCTGCCGTTTTAACTAGAGAAGAAGATTTAACCAAAGGAATTTTGTCGACTCATTTGCATTCCGAAGGACAACATGCCGAAGAATTGGCCTTAATTGCTCCGGGAATGGGAGGGCGTTGGGTAAATGATATCTTAGCCGATAACGATCCAAATGATGAAAGTTATTTCCCATACATGAATGGACAATTTGTTTTTAAAAATGCTGTTGTTCGTTTTGCCGAGGTTATCAACGAAGGGTTACAAGCCAACAACTTACAAGTATCGGATATCGATATGCTAATCCCGCATCAAGCTAATTTGAGAATTTCGCAATTCATTCAAGGAAAATTCAAATTATCCGATGATCAAGTGTTTAACAATATTCAAAAATACGGAAATACAACGGCTGCATCGGTACCTATTGCGCTAACCGAAGCGTGGGAACAAGGCAAAATTAAAGAAGGTGATACGGTAGTACTTGCAGCTTTTGGTAGTGGCTTTACTTGGGCTAGCGCCATTATCAAGTGGTAATTTCGAAAAAATATCAAAAAGGGAAAGGTCTAAAGCGAGAGTTTTAGACCTTTTTTGTTTTAAATGTAATCTTACTCGATGCTAATTATGTCTAGTTTTTTTATGATATCTATTCATGGACTCGATAAATACAATTTCTACACATTTAGTTTTAAAGACAAAGATTGAAATTAAAGTAGTATATTTGTTTTTGTTTTAAGTATTTGAAAATCAATAAATTGAAAGTATAATTAATTTGGTTGCTTTAAACAATATAGACTTTGTCGACGTCTGAAATGTGTAATATGAAGTAAAATAAAAATTGAAATGGAAACACCACAAAATTCACCCTCTCCAGAAAACATAATGAAGTTTGGCTCTGGATTTTGGGCATCCAAAATACTTTTGTCAGCCATTAATTTTCAAATTTTCACGATTTTGGCCGAAAAGAAGTCGCTATCTGCCCAAGAACTCAAGTCCATTTTGCAAATGAAATGCTCGGATCGTAATGTTTACGATTTTTTAGATGCTTTGACCACCTTTGGATTTTTACAACGTGAGGGGTTACTTGATACTGCTAAATATTCTAATAGTGTTGATACAGATTTTTTCCTTGATAAAAAGAAGCCAACTTATATGGGCGGTATTTTGGAAATGTTAAATAATCGAATCTATGAATTTTGGGGAAATCTTGAAGAAGCATTGCTGACAGGGCTTCCTCAAAATGAGATTAAATCAGGAGGAGGAAATCTTTTTGAAGCACTTTATTCTGATTCTGATAAATTGAATGAATTTATAAAGGCCATGAGTGGGGCTCAAATGGGCAATTTCATAGCTTTTTCTAATGCATTTGATTTTTCAAACTACAAAACTCTTGTTGATGTAGGTGGTTCAGAAGGTTTACTTTCCATAATGGTTGCCAAACATCAGACTCATATGCATTGCACCTCTTGGGATTTGCCACCGGTTGCGCCAATTGCTACTAAAACCATTGAGCAGTTTCAATTGACAGACCGTGTGAAAACCGCCACTGGCAATTTTTTTAATGAGGCTATTCCAGCTGCCGATGTTGTGGTAATGGGAAATATTCTGCATGATTGGGATGAGGAAACCAAAATTATGTTGATGCAAAAAGCATTTGATGCACTACCTGCCGGAGGTGCTTTTGTTGCCATAGAAGCCATAATCGACGACGAACGCAATAAAAATGCGCTAGGGTTAATGATGAGTTTGAATATGTTAATCGAAACGGGTAGCGGCTTCGATTATACTTTTGCGGATTTCAGAACATGGGCTGATACCGTTGGGTTTCAATCTACAGCTATTATTCCATTGGCTGGATCATCTAGTGCTGCCATTGCTTATAAGTAGTTTTGATTTGCTTTGACATTTAAAAGCAAATCAAAACCGATACTGCTGTACTATTCAAAACGAAGTTCCGATTGATCTTTGGTCACTTTTAAATGCACTGTTTTCCCAAAAATCAAAGCTCTATTGTCTTTAATGTGTCCAGCTGGAAAATCAAAATAGATGGGGAAATTATATTTTTTTAGTGCCTCTAGAATTACTTGTTTGTAAGTGTAGCCAAAGTCTTCTTTGGATTCTTTTAAACTAAAATCGCCAACAATAAGTCCCTTTATTTCTTCAAAAGCACCGCTGCGCAACAAACTTCGCATCATACTATCTACTTTGTATACCGGTTCGTCTACTTCTTCCAAAAACAAGATTTTGCCCTTAGTATTCAGTTCCGATTTACTTCCGGTCATTGCATCAATTAGTGACAAATTACCTCCTACTAATTCACCTTTGGTTTCTCCTAATTTATTTTCAACTGAAGTTGAAGTTTGTATGGTATACGGAATCCCAAAAAGGGCTTTGTATAGGGTGTTTTGGGCATCGGGGGTTGCTTTGGTAATGGCACCGAGCATGGTAGCATGTATTGATGGTATACGTAAAACATTTAATTCATTATGCAAAACAGTGATGTCTGAATAACCCACAAACCATTTTGGGTTTTTCTTGTATGTTGAAAAATCCAACTCATCAATAATTCGATTTAAACCATAACCACCTCTACCACACATAATAGCTTTGATATTTTTATTGTCGAAGGCCATTTGTAAATCCTGAATACGTTCGGCATCGGTACCAGCAAAAGTAAAGTCTTTAGCAAAAACATGAGGAGCCTTTATCACGTGTAGTCCCCATTCTTTCATCAATTGTATCCCATTATCAAGAACTGTACTGTCAGATAAATTGCTTGCCGGAGAAAGCACCATTATAGTATCGCCTTTTTTTAAGTTGGGTGGAAATTTTTTGATGGTAGCATTTTTTTGGCTACCACATTGGATAAAGGCAAAAGCTAAAAGTACCAAACTAAGGGTTTTCAAAGTCGTATTCATGGTTAAAAGTTAATTTCTGTAGTATCGGCAGTGGCATCAATTGTAATTTTTTTTCCAAATGATAGCGCAACATTATTATCGATATGTCCTGCAGGGAAATCGAATAATAAAGGGTAAGATTGCTCTTTTACTGCGTTTAAAATTATTTCTCGATGAGTTCCTCCAAATGGTAAACTAGTTTCGATATCATAAGTGAAATCGCCAACAATGATGCCTTTGAGTTGGTTTAATGCACCACTTCGTTTTAAACTGTACAGCATTCGGTCCACGCGATAAAGATGTTCACCAATTTCTTCAATAAACATAATTTTATCCTGCCAATCAATTTCGGAGACACTTCCTATCATTGAGTCTATGATTGCTAAATTACCTCCAATGAGTACTCCTTCTGTAGTACCCAATTTATTCAAAGGATTCGTCGGAATGGTTATCGTGTTATTATATCCAAATAATGCGTTATATAATGTGTCTTTTGCTAATGGAGATGCACTACGAATTCCTCCTGGCATAGTTGCATGCAAGGATTGAAAACCTAAGTGATGTAGGTGAGCATGTAAGGCTGTAATGTCGGAAAATCCGACGATCCATTTTGGGTGTTTTGTGAAATTTGAAAAATCGATTTGGTCTAAGATTCGGACTGTTCCATAACCACCTCTAGCACACCAAATGGCTTTTACATCAGTTCTGTCAAGGGCTTCTTGAAAATCGGCCAGGCGTTGTTCGTCTGTACCAGCAAAATGATTGAATTTCTCGGCATAATGTTTCCCTGATACTACTTTCAGTCCCCAACTTTCAGCTAAAGCAATTCCAGATTGAATTACTGAGGCTTCTTTTAAAAAACCCGCAGGGGCAACAATCATAATGGTATCTCCTTTTTGTAAGTGAGGAGGACAAATAAAATTTGAGATAGTGTTCATTAAAATGGGCAATAATCAATTTGCTGAGACAATATTTTAAAAAGTAAATATAAAAGATTTTTTTAAAGACTCTTGATTTACTATAATTTTTAATAATAAAATTAAGCGACAGAATTTAAAATAGGTTGAGGTATAATTGTATGAATGAAATAAAGAAGACAAAAACAAATCCCCCTAAAGTTGGCATTCTTTAGAGTGATTTTTCTACAAGTAATTCACTAATTCAATACGGTTAAAATATACCACCTCCAGATTTGTTAGTGTTGTCATCTCTTTGTTTGCGTTGTAAATTTTTGATTTTGCTTCCACCAAAATTATAAGTTACTCCTAAATACACCGTTCTGCTTTCCCACATAAATTTTCCTTCTTGTGGGAAAGGGTAATCAGAGTCAAAGCCAAATCGCATGGTGTTGAACATGTCGTTAAAACGAACAGAAATATTCATTTTATTGTCTAATAAATTATATCGGGCACCCGAATCAATTTTATACATTGGTTTTGAATTGAGTTGCAGTCCATCAACGCCCCCTCGGTAAAATCCGAATAATAGAAAACTAATGCGTTTATTTACTTTAAAATTAGAGTTCATTCGAGCATTGAAAGCAGCTACAGTAACTTCTCTTTCAATAGGCGATGAGGTATTGGTGCTAGGGTTAAAAACAAACACAACACCACGTTGTTTAATGCTAGAATAGTCAATAGCTGGTTGAATATCCCACCATTTGGTAATTTTATAATTGGCAGAAAGTTCAAAGCCCGACGCCGTATTGTTATCAAAATTGGTAAAGGTTAAAATTTGTTTTTGCCCGCTTGCATCCGTTTCGTCTGGGAACAAAATTCTACTAATTTGATCGTGGATGCTTCTTACAAAAACACCCGCCGTAAAGCTACCTTTCTCAAAAGTTTTAGTGTAGTTTAATTCTACAGAGTTGGTAAATTGAGGCAACAATTCCGGATTACCAAATGAAGTAACTAAGGGTGTAGCAAATTCTCGAATGGGTTTGGTTTGTTCTATGCTTGGACGATCTACACGTCGGCTGTAACTGAATTGCAGCGTGTTTTTTTCGTTTACATTGTAAGTGAAATAGGAAGAAGGGTAGATGGTTAGATAATCGTCCTCAAAAGTGGTTTTGCCATAGTTTAAATTGGCTACAACTTTATATTTTTCAACTCTTGCTCCAATTTGGTAACTAAACTTTTTGAACTTTTGTCCAAAAGTGGCATAGGCCGAAAAAATATCAATATCATAGGTATAGTTCGATTGTTGGTCTGCTGTGGCAACGGTTGGATTACTGGTTTGATAATTATTTTCAGTTCTAGTAATTCGCGCTTCGGCACCAGCTTCAAAGGTTGATTTTTCGTTTAAAGGATTGACATAGTCAAGATTTACCGTAGTTAATTTTTGATGATCCTGAATGTTGTCCTTGTAAAAGAAACTATTGTTGATGTTGCTAGATTGCGTGTCGAAATTGGCTCGTTGAGTTTCTTTGTATTGGTTGAGATTGGCTTCGAAGTCTAGCGTGTGTCCTTCTTTGTTAAAGAGGTGTTTGTAGGCTAAATTATACGTTTGGGTAGCATTTGGGCCTTCATAATTGGATTTTTGTAAGATAGATTCAAAAGGCGCTACATTAAAATCAATATACGTGTCTACATTCCCAAAGCCATCAGCTCTATTTTGGTTGGTGTAAATAGAGAGGGTATTGTGGTCGTTGATGAAATAATCTAGACCAATTTTGTACAAAAACGAATCATTATCGTTTACTATGTCTAATCTTTGTTTAACATCACGGTCTAACCTTAAGATGTTTCCATCGTTAAAATAGGCGCCAAAGTTTCGTCCTCCATTCCCAAAGAAATTTACCTTACCAACTTTGTAGTTTAAGTCCAAGGATTGGTTATACTTAGGGGTTTCGCCAAAGGTAATACCTCCTGAGAAGGTGCCATTAAAACCTCTGTTGGTGTTTTTATGCAAAATGATATTGATAATTCCTGAATTGCCTTCCGGATTGTACTTGGCACTTGGATTGGTTATCAATTCGATTTTTTTAATAGATGTGGAAGGGATTTGTTTTAACAATTGAGCGGGGTCAATGTTTGTAGGACGTCCGTCTAGTAGCACACGCACATTTTCGTTACCACGAAGCGATAATTTTCCGTCTTGATCCACATTGACCGATGGTATATTGTTCATAATATCCGAGGCCGAAGCACCAGCCGTGGTTAGATCTTTACCTACAGTAATCACTTTTCGGTCAATTTTTTGTTCGATGGTGGAGCGTTCGCTTACAACATTTACTCCTTTGAGTTGAGTTGCTTCTTGTTCAAGACTTACTTTTAATTGAAGTTCTTTTTTGTTTTCGGTTAAGAGAGCCGAAGTGCTATATTTTTTATAGCCGATGTATTGAATTTCGACCGTATAATTTTTCAAAGCAAGATTGGGAATGGTAAACTCGCCATTATCGTCGGTGCTTACTCCAAAAATAATTTTTCCATTGTCTTTCACGCTTACATTGGCGTAGGATACCGCTGCGTTAGAATTCTTTTCAATAACTTTTCCAGATATTTTTCCTGGATTTTGGGCATTTCCTATTCCGACTATACATAGCAATAAATAGGTGATTAATTTGATTTTCATGATTGATTAATTTTGATTGATGATGGATTAAGACGTTAGTATTGCCCTAGTGTTACAGTTTTAAACGAACAATTTTTAAATTTTTACTAAAAAACTTTCTTTTTGTAAGAATTTATTTAGAATGAAATATTGTTGAGGTGTTCTTCTAAGTAATTGTAAATGAGTTGGAAGTGTTGGTTTTGGGCGGCTATTGCGTCAGATGATTTTTATGACAATTAAATTAGTTCGATTCTTTACATTTTTTGAAAAACTGCAACAAAATGATTGGTTTTGAGGTTTTCTAGTTTGTAAATAAGAAGTATCTTTGCGCACTTAAAAAAATCAGTTTACATGTCATTACAACAGATTCTTACTCCGCATATTCAAAATGCTGTTTCAACCTTGTTTGAGGTATCTCTTGAAAAAGTAGAATTTCAAGCCACTCGAAAAGAATTCGAAGGCGATATCACTTTTGTGATTTTTCCATTATTGAAAATCATCAAAAGTAATCCAGTTGAATTAGGAACCAAAATAGGGAACTATTTGGTTGAAAATGTGTCGGAAGTGGCTCGTTTTAATGTGGTGTCAGGTTTTTTGAATATCGTAATTGATGATTCGTATTACGTGAATTTTTTCAACACAATCAAAGACGATACCCGTTACGGATTTGTGTCTCCACAACCAGATGCTAAAGCGGTAATGGTTGAGTATTCTTCGCCAAATACTAATAAGCCGTTGCATTTAGGGCACGTTAGAAACAATTTGTTGGGTTACGCCGTTGCCGAAATTATCAAAGCTTCGGGAAAAAAAGTATACAAAACTCAAATCATCAACGATAGAGGTATACACATCTGCAAGTCGATGTTGGCTTGGCAAAAATTTGGAAACGGAGCAACGCCCGAATCTACAGGTTTGAAAGGAGACAAATTGGTAGGAAATTACTATGTAGCTTTTGATAAAGCCTACAAAGATGAAATTAACCAACTTATGGCCCAAGGAAAAACCGAAGAAGAAGCCAAAAAGCAAGCTCCAATACTCTTGGAAGCACAAGAAATGCTTTTAAAATGGGAGGCCGGTGATGCTGAGGTAAAAGCACTTTGGTCTATGATGAACCAATGGGTTTATGATGGATTTGCTACTACATATACCAATTTGGGAGTTGATTTTGATAGTTATTACTACGAAAGCTATACCTATTTGTTGGGTAAAGATGTGGTACAAGTTGGGTTGGATAAAGGGATTTTTGAAAGAGATCCAGACGGTTCCGTTTGGATTGATTTAACGGATGAAGGTTTGGATCGTAAAATTGTATTGCGTTCAGACGGAACAGCCGTATATATGACACAGGATATTGGTACTGCTATTCAACGTGTAAAAGACATGCCCGATGTAGGGGGGATGGTGTATACCGTAGGTAATGAGCAAGACTACCATTTCAAAGTGTTATTTTTGATTTTGAAAAAATTAGGATTTGATTGGGCTTCAAACTTATATCATTTGTCCTACGGAATGGTGGATTTACCTTCTGGAAAAATGAAAAGCCGAGAAGGAACAGTTGTTGACGCTGACGATTTGATGCAAGAAATGGCAACTACAGCTCAGAAAATTTCGGAAGAATTAGGAAAATTAGACGAATATTCTACCGAAGAAAAAGCGGCTCTTTATAAAACCATTGGGCTTGGAGCTTTGAAATACTATATTTTAAAAGTGGATCCTAAAAAACGTATTTTGTTTAATCCAGAAGAATCAGTTGATTTTGCTGGAAATACAGGTCCATTTATTCAATATACCTACGCTAGAATTCAGTCCATTTTACGAAAAGCAAATTTCGATTTCACAGCAGCCCTTGCCGTTGATGAAATTCATGCTAAAGAAAAGGAATTAATCAAAATACTAGAGGAATTCCCAGAAGTGATTCAAAATGCAGCGACTCAACACAGTCCAGCGTTGATTGCTAATTATACTTACGAATTGGTACGCGAATACAATTCATTTTATCAGGCAGTTTCTATTTTGGGTGAAGAAAACGAAGTGAAGAAAATTTTTAGAGTACAATTGTCTAAGAAAGTTGCCGATACAATTGCTGCAGCCTTTAGTTTGTTAGGAATTAATGTGCCAGAGCGCATGTAGTAAATAAATTTAGATAAACATTTAAACTTGTGAATTCACCTAAATCCTATTTTCTACGTTCCTTTTTAATTTTAGTAATGGCAGCGGGCTTCTTTGTTGTTCTGAAAGAAGTCTTGCCAAGTAAAATTTTTGCCATCAAAGAAGGGCCTTCCAAAAATGTACTCATAGATAGTATGTTGCTGGATGCCTATGAAGCCGAACCAGAGGTAAAAGTGGTTACTCCAAACGATACCATGGCCGATGAAAAAATAGTATTTGAAGCCTATAATGGTGTTACTTTTCCAGTAGAAACACTAGAGAATTACAAAGGGTTTCAGTATTTGGTTCCATTTTATGAGCATTTGTATCAGTTGGAAACCAATCAAAAAGGGAAAGTTCGTATTGCTTATTATGGCGATTCAATGACCGATGGCGACATGATTGTACAAGATATTCGTTCCTCGTTTCAAAATGTTTTTGGAGGGAAAGGAGTAGGTTTTGTGTCGATAACTTCAGAGTCAGCAGCATCTCGTTCGTCTATCTTACATCAATTTTCGGATAATTGGAAAACGCAATCCTACTTGAATGTGAAAAATCCTATTCGTCCTTTTGGGGTCAATGGCCATGTGTTTTTCGCTAATAATCCTGAGGCCGATGTATGGGTGAAATTTTCTTCGGCCAAAAAGAAGAATACTACTTTACTTGAAAATCCAACCTTGTTTTATGGAAGTTCAGATAATCCATCCGGGCAAGTAAATTATCAGATTAATCAAGACACCATTTATAAGGCATTAACATCAAATCAGGTGTTGAATACCATAGTTTTGAAAAAAGGAACGCTAAAAACATTGAAACTTACCTTTAAGAATGCTCAATCAGTCCCAATTTATGGAGTCAATTTTGACGATGGAAAAGGGGTTCATGTAGATAATTTTTCTCAAAGAGGCAATTCAGGTATTCCAATTTCTAAGTTTGATCCAGCTTTAATGCAAGCTTTTCATAAAAAATTGAACTACAATTTGATTGTGTTGCATTATGGAACCAACGTGTTAAATTACGGTACAAAAAATTATTCATGGTATGCCAAAAGCATGACCAAAACGGTAAATAGACTTCGAGAAGGATTTCCTGGTGCAGCTATTTTGATTGTTTCTACAGCAGATAAAGCAACGAAATATGGCACCGAAATGAAAACCGATTCGGCAGTGGTGCCGTTAACCCATGCTCAACGACGTTATGCTGTAAATACAAAATCAGGATTTGTAAACTTGTATACTCTTATGGGAGCAGATGGTTCGATGGTGAAATGGGTAGAGCAAGAGCCTGCTTTGGCCAACAGAGATTATACTCATTTTAACCGTAAAGGGTCAAAAAAAATTGCCGCTATGGTGTACGATTATTTAATCGAAGGGTACCAAGAGTATAAAAGGCTTCGCAGTATTGCCTCAACACCAAAAGCTGCGAATTTGGTAGATAGTAGTAATACGGCTACACAAAATCAAGAAACTAATGAAAATTAGGAGTTTATTTGTGTTGGGCTTGCTAAGCTTTTCTTTGTATTCACAATATACCGTAATACCAAAACCGATAATGATTGTAACCGATAACATGAGTTCTGGTCCTGAATTTATTCCACAGGGAATTCAAAACGCACAAGAATTGAATGCATTTTTTAGCCAGTTAAATGAATTACAAACCACTAAAAATGGAAAAATAAATATTGTCCATATTGGTGATTCGCATATTCAAGGTGATGTAATGACGGATGTTTGTAGAACTCAATTGCAGGCTGTTTTTGGAAACGCAGGAAGAGGTTTGGTTTTTCCTCATGCTTTAGCTCATACTAATGGCGCTAGTGATGTGCGTTTTTCTTCAAATGTGAAATGGAATAGTTATCGAAATATTTTACCCAAAAATTCGAGTCCTGTGGGCTTGAGTGGTATTGCTTTGACAACTGCCTCCAAAAGTTTGCGCTTGTCGCTTCAAGTTAAAGATCAAAGTGATGTTTTTACAAAGTTAAAGGTAATTACTCCAAATAATGAAAGGCTTTTTGACTTAGCCGGAGAGATCGAAAAACAGAGTAAAGTAAAATCGGTGCCGCTTAAAAAGACACACACCATAAAAAAGGGAGAAACGCTTTCGGAAATTGCTGATTTTTACCATACGACTGTTGCGCGTTTGAAAAAGGAAAACCGTTTGTCGGGCACCAAAATTACGGCTGGGAAAACGCTTAAAATTGTTTCGGATCAAAGCGTTGAAAAAACGGTTGTCAGCACGGTTTATCATTCGAATCCACTGGCAGAAGCGGAGTTGTATCATTATTTTGATTTTCCAACACCAGTGAAAAAAGTTATGTTGTTGCCTAATAATGACGCTAAAACGGTAGCTTTAAGTGGTGTTGTCTTAGAAAACAATGCTTCAGGAGTTTTGTATCACAATATAGGGGTAAATGGGGCTAAATTTTCGGATTATACCAAATATCCTTTATTTTTTGAACAATTAAAGAGCTTGCAACCCAATTTGATAATTGTGTCAATGGGTACAAATGAATCCTATGGGAAAATCACTTCATTAGATTATATGAAGCAAGTTCAAGCTTTTTTATTGCATTTAAAAGAACAAAATCCAACAGCTTCGGTATTGGTGATTACACCGCCCCCTTCTTTTTTGCCTCACCACAAACTCAATACGTATGTAGATGATTACTCGAGAAGTTTGATAAGTTATGCCGCGCTAGGTAAATATGCAGTTTGGGATTTGTTTCAAAATCTCGGTGGTATGCAGGGGGTAAATGACAATTTCTCCAAGGGCTTAATGCAGCCCGATCGTGTGCATTATACCACAAAAGGATACCAATTGCAAGGCGAAATGTTGACTAATGCGTTACTGAACGCTTTTCAAAAATTTTTAAAATAAAATTATATTGTGATTACTATTGCTGACTTTTTAAATCGTATTAACTCTTTTTTTGGCGTGATTGATGCAGAGCGAATTCAAGATTGGATTACGTATAATCCGAAAGAGCCTATGTTGTTCAATACCGCTTTTTTTCTTGGATTGTTTTTGTTGTTTTACCCAATTTATATCCTAACAACAAAAGCCAATACGAGGGTATATCGTCATGTGTATGTATTTGCCTTTTCCTTGTTTTTTTATTATAAATCCAGTGGAATTTATTTTTGTCTGTTACTTTTTTCAGGTTTAGTCGATTATACTTTGGCTAAATTCCTCTACGAAGAAACCATAGAAGGCTATCGGAAGTTTTTTCTTGTGGTAAGCGTAGTGTTTAATCTGTCTTTTCTGGGATATTTTAAATATTCCAATTTTTTAATTGCCAATTACAACCAGATTTTCGAAGGACACATTGACTTTATAGATGTGCTCTTGCCAGTTGGAATTTCCTTTTATACTTTTCAATCCATGAGTTACATTTTGGATATTTACAGAAGAGAATTAGAACCAACTAAAAACTTATTGGATTACCTCTTTTTTGTGTCTTTTTTTCCGCAATTAGTTGCGGGGCCAATTGTACGGGCCTCTGAATTTATCCCTCAAATTTATAGTAAAATAAAGCTTACTCGAGAAGATTTTGATAATGCTGCTTTTTTAATAATAGGAGGATTAATCAAAAAAACAGTAATATCCGATTATATTTCTCTCAACTTTGTGGACCGTGTTTTTGATATGCCCAAGAGCTATACGGCTTTTGAGAATCTTATGGCGGCCTACGGATATACCATCCAAATTTATTGTGATTTTTCGGGCTATTCAGATATGGCTATTGGGATAGCTTTGTTGATGGGATTCAAATTGTCAGTCAATTTTAGAACTCCTTATCAATCGGCTTCTATCACCGAGTTTTGGAGAAGATGGCACATTTCATTATCAACTTGGTTACGAGATTATTTATACATTTCAGTAGGAGGGAATCGTAGAGGAAGCTTTGGAGGGTTTTTATTTCCTTCGTTGTTCTTTGCTGGATTAATGGCTTGGGCGACTTGGTATTATCCGGTGAGTCCAATTCCGTTGGTGATTGCTATTGCTTCACTGTTAGTTTTCTGTTTGACGTTCTTATTAGCCAAAGACAAGAAAAGAACGATGTTTACCAATGTTAACTTAATGACTACGATGTTGTTAGGTGGTTTTTGGCACGGAGCGAGCCTTAAATTTGTAATTTGGGGGGCTTTGCATGGTATTGCATTAGCGGTTAATAAGTTGTTTTCTGAGTATTTCCCGGGAACTACCAATAAAAAATTAACGATCACTAAAGCTTTGACGATAGGTCTATCGGTGTTTTTTACCTTTCATTTTGTGGCTTTTTGTTGGATATTTTTTCGAGCCAAGGACTTTACGGTAGCATTAGACATGCTGCAAACTATAGGGAAATTAGAGTTCAATTGGGAGAAGTGGATGGTGATTATTTCAGGTTATCAAAATGTATTTATTATGATCGCAATTGGATATGCACTCCATTTTGTGCCGATAAAAGTTACCTTGGGGTTAAAATCTTGTTTTGATCGATTGCCAATGGTTTTTAAAGCGCTAGTATTGTCCTTTGTCTTTTGGTTGGTTTTTGCCACGGCTTCGAGTGAGTTGGTGCCTTTTATTTATTTCCAGTTTTAATCCTTGTTGCTTGTTTTTTTATGTAATAAAAACATAAATAAGAGTGTTTTATTGTATTGAAATGGAGGGTTGATTTACTCGATTTGGAGGCAATTTACCCAAAAAAAACACTTAACTTTTAAACTGCAAACTTTTGTGCCTCTAAACCTTTGTAGTATATTTGCAACTCAAAAAAATAAAAATTATGTTCGATAATTTAAGTGATAAGTTAGATAAAGCCTTTCATATTTTAAAGGGGCATGGAAAGATTACCGAAGTTAACGTAGCCGATACGTTAAAAGAAGTTCGTCGTGCTTTGTTAGATGCCGATGTGAATTTCAAAATTGCAAAAGATTTTACCGCTAGAGTAAAAGAAAAAGCAATTGGGCAAGACGTATTGACTACTTTACAACCAGGTCAACTTTTAGTGAAGTTGGTAAAAGATGAGTTGACAGAATTGATGGGTGGAGATGTGGCAGGAATTAATCTTTCTGGTACTCCAACAGTAGTTTTGATGTCTGGTTTACAAGGTTCGGGTAAAACAACTTTTTCAGGTAAATTAGCGAATTATCTTAAAACGAAAAAGAATAAAAAACCATTATTGGTTGCCTGTGATATATACCGTCCTGCAGCGATTCAGCAGTTGCATGTTGTGGGTGATGCCATTGGAGTAGAAGTGTTTTCGGATATCGAAAATAAAAACCCTGTTGATATTGCTCAAAAAGCCGTTCAACACGCCAAAGCTAACGGATTCAATGTCGTTATTGTCGATACCGCTGGTCGTTTGGCAGTGGATGAAGAAATGATGAACGAGATCGAACGCGTTCACAAGGCCATTCAACCACAAGAAACTTTGTTTGTTGTTGACGCAATGACAGGTCAAGACGCCGTGAATACTGCCAAAGCTTTCAACGATCGTTTGAATTTTGATGGAGTTATCTTGACGAAATTAGATGGGGATACTCGTGGTGGAGCTGCTTTATCTATCAAGTCTGTGGTTAACAAACCGATTAAGTTTGTGGGTACAGGAGAAAAAATGGATGCAATTGATGTATTCTACCCTGTTCGTATGGCAGAACGTATCCTTGGAATGGGAGACGTAGTTTCGTTGGTAGAGCGTGCGCAAGAGCAGTTCAACGAAGAAGAAGCTAGAAAATTACAAAAGAAGATCGCCAAAAATGAATTTGGTTTTGATGATTTCTTGACTCAAATTCAGCAAGTAAAGAAAATGGGTAATATGAAGGATTTGGTAGGAATGATACCAGGTGCTTCCAAAGCTATGAAAGATATCGAAATCGAAGACGATGCTTTCAAACATATTGAAGCGATAATTTATTCCATGACTCCTAGCGAGCGTAGCAAGCCAGCGCTTATAGATGCGAAACGCAAAATTAGAATAGCTAAAGGATCGGGTACCAAAGTAGAGCAAGTCAATCAATTGATGAAGCAGTTTGATCAAATGAGCAAAATGATGAAGATGATGCAAGGTCCAGGCGGTAAAAATTTAATGAAAATGATGGGCGGCATGAAAGGAATGCCCGGCGGAATGCCAAGATAATAATTCAAAGGTTTAAAAATCATGTTATATGAGGTTTAAACCTTTGTCTTTTCTAACCAACCAATAAAGTAACATAACTAAATTAAATACAAATAATGCAATTATTAGACGGTAAAAAAACATCGGAAGATATTAAAAAAGAAATTGCTATCGAAGTACAACAAATGAAAGATAATGGGGAGAAAGTACCTCATTTGGCAGCAGTAATTGTAGGGAATGATGGCGCTAGTTTAACTTATGTTGGCAGTAAAGTACGTTCTTGTCAGCAAATTGGTTTTGAATCTACTTTGGTGAGTTTACCAGAAACGATTACCGAAGAGGAATTGTTGGCTAAAATTAAGGAGTTAAACGAAGATGATAATTTAGATGGTTTTATTGTTCAGTTGCCTTTGCCACGTCACATAGACGAACAAAAAATATTAATGGCTATTGATCCGGATAAAGATGTAGATGGTTTTCACCCTACGAACTTCGGGAAAATGGCGCTAGATATGGAAACGTTTATTCCAGCGACTCCTTTTGGAATCATGCAATTGTTAGAGCGCTATAAAATTGATACCGTTGGGAAACATACGGTTGTAATTGGAAGAAGTCATATTGTAGGTCGCCCTATGAGTATCTTGATGAGTCGTAAAGGGAATCCAGGTGATTCAACCGTTACCTTAACGCATAGTAGAACCAAAAACATTGAAGAATTCACTAAGAATGCAGATATAATCATAACCGCATTGGGTGTTCCAAATTACTTGAAAGCTGATATGGTAAAAGACGGAGTTGTTGTAATTGATGTAGGAATCACTAGAGTGGAAGATGCTTCACATCCAAAAGGATATGTAATCACAGGAGATGTTGATTTTGATGGGGTAAGCAAAAAATCATCGTTCATCACTCCAGTACCTGGCGGTGTTGGGCCAATGACCATAGCGATGCTGTTGCAAAACACCTTATTAGCTAGAAAAATGAGAATGAAATAATTTTCTTTCATATAAATGATAAAGCTCAAACGAAAGTTTGGGCTTTTTTTTGTCTTAAGATTTGCATAAATAATAAGCATCAAAGGGTTATTCGGAATTTAAACAATACTTTTGCAACACTTAAAATAAGTAGCCCCAATGGACGATTGTTATTCGGAAAAATTGATAAAATAAAGCTCTTGAAAATCATTTCAAGAAGCCATAACTTAACCTATAGATTTTTGAAATGAAAGCGTTTTACAAAAACAATAACGGATTGTTTGAGTCAAAAGAGTGGACTCCTAATTGTTGGATTAATGTTGAATGTCCAACAGAAGATGAAAAGAAATACCTCCTAGAAGACCTTAAAGTTCCCGAAGAATTCTATAATGATATCGAAGATATTGACGAAAGACCACGTATTGAGATAGAGAACGGTTGGACCTTGATTATTATTAGAATACCAGTAAATACCAATAATGTAAAATTACCTTTCAATACAATTCCTGTTGGAATCGTTTTTAAAGGTGACATTTGTGTGACAATCAGTTTTCATAAAACCGAAATGTTGACGGATTTTGTAGTTTACACGCAGCGTAAAGGCAAAAACATAAAAGATAACTTTGACTTAGTTTTGAAATTGCTATTGTCCTCTAGTGTTTGGTACTTAAAGTATTTAAAACAAGTAAATCAAAAAATTAAATTAGCAGAAGAAAACTTAGAAAAATCAATCAAGAATGAAGAATTGCAAGCCCTATTACAAATTGAAAAGTGTTTGGTGTTTTTTGTAACCTCTTTAAAAGGGAACGATATTTTACTACATAAATTAAAGAATTTAAAAGTTCAAAGAGAATCTTACGATCCCGATTTATTGGAAGATGTAGAGATTGAGTTGCGTCAAGCGCAAGAAATGACAAATATTTACAGTGATATTTTGACTGGAACTATGGATGCCTATGCTTCTGTTATTTCAAATAATATGAATACGATAATGAAGCAAATGACTTCTATCTCTATTATTTTAATGATTCCTACTGTAATTGCAAGTTTGTATGGTATGAATGTGCCAAATAACTTGGAAGAGAATACTTATGGATTACCCATTTTAATATTAGTTTCTATCATACTCTCTACTTTTGGTGTGTTTTTATTTAAGAAAAAAAGATGGTTTTAAAAACTTATCTGAACAAATAAAAAACGCAATAAAAATCCCATACTTTTTTGGGTATGGGATGTTACTTTTTTATATTCTTTAAAACTTAATATTCTCCTCTTTTCTTAAATCTAGGGTCGTCTTTTTTGATGAACTCGGCTCTTCGTTTGGGAGCTTCAGCTTTGGCTTTGGGTAAGCTGGCTTCTTCTGTTTTACTAGAAGGTTCGATTAGTGTGTTGAGCTCCTTGATTTCGGCATCGGTTAACTCTCTATAGCGCCCCACGGGAACATCCAAAGAGATGTTAATGATTCGGATACGTTTCAAAGCAGTTACCTCATAGCCTAAGTATTCGCACATTCTACGTATTTGACGATTTAAGCCTTGAGTTAATATAATTTTGAAAGTGTATTTGCTGATTTGCTCTATTTTGCATTTGCGAGTTACTGTTTCCAAAATCGGAATACCGTTGCCCATTCTTTGAATAAATCGATCGGTTATGGGTTTGTTGACCGTAACTGTATATTCTTTTTCGTGATTGTTTCTTGCACGTAAAATTTTGTTTACAATATCCCCATCATTGGTCATAAATATCAAACCTTCACTGGCTTTGTCCAATCGGCCAATCGGGAAAATACGTTTGGGATAATTGATGTAATCCACGATGTTGTTTCGAACTTCTAAGTTGGTAGTACACTCAATGCCTACGGGTTTGTTGAAAGCCAAATACACTAATTTTTCATGCTTTTCGGTAATCAATTTTCCGTCTATGCGTACTTCATCTTGATGCGAAACTTTGGTTCCCATTTCAGGAACCACGCCATTAATGGTTACGCGACCTTCTTCGATTAGTTTATCGGCTTCTCGACGAGAACAATATCCTGTTTCTCCTATGAATTTATTGAGTCGTTTTAGATTTTCTTCCATGATGCAAAAATACTCATTTTTTGTGCTTTTATAGATTCTGTACCGAAATTGTATGCAGGATTGTTGCTTTGGGGCAAAATGCAAGCTTATTCATAGGATTGAAACAGGAATTGGTAAATTTCATGATACAATTTTGAGTCATGCATAGAATGGCCTAGATTTTTTGTGGTTATAAACCGTCCGTTATTCCAAGCTTTTGCAATTTTTTCACCCTCTTGATAAGCAACAATAGGATCCGTAATGTCATGGGCTATGATCCCTTCAATTTCAATTTCTTGAGTAATTTCGGATAATGAAAAATCAAGTAGTGGTTTTTTGAAATTTTCTATGTATCGTTTTTTTAAATAAGGATACATTTTTGAATTGATACTCAAAAGACTAAAGTAGTGTTCGATAAGGGTTTTCAAGTCAGAGGGAGCTCCCAAAATCACCATTTTTTTAATGCTGCTTTCTGGATACAAATATTGATGGTAGAGGCAACTTGCGCCTCCAATTGAATGTCCAATGATGATGCTAGGTTGGTGTATATCGACAACCTGTTTGATGTATTCGCTATGTTTGGCTACGTTAAACTCTTTGCCGCTACTTAACCCGTGAGCTGGGGCATCTAGTGCAATAATAGTAGCTCCTGATTTTTTTAAGTAGGGCAGCAATTTTTTCCATCGGGCCGAGTTGCTTTCCCATCCGTGCACTAAAAGAATTTTGATGGCGTTTCCTTTCCAAACATACGTCTGAAAATAGTCGTTTTGATGCAGTAATTGTTCTTGAATGGCCTTGCGTAATACCCAAGGGAGATTGTCGTTTTTGATTTTTCCTTTTCTCGGGTTTGTGAATAATGTGTAGGATAATTGAATGGCTTTCTTGCGATGAACAATAAACAGTAAATTGATATACTGTCCCACAGCTTTAACAAACAGAAAACGGAGGCTTTTTATAAGTATCAAAATAGAAGGTGTAAAAAAGCCTCCATTTAGGAGGCTTGGTGTTGTAGATTAGATAGAGGAAAACAATTGTTCCATTTTTTCTCTTTCTTCTTCTGCAAGTACGCTATCCACAAGAATTCTACCAGAATGCTCATCGATAATGATTTTCTTTCTTGCAGCAATTTCAACTTGCGTTTGTGGTGGAATAGTAAAGAATGAACCTGCAGAAGCACCTCTTTCAATAGAAACTACAGCTAATCCATTACGTACACTGCTTCTAATTCTTTGATAAGCTGCTAATAATCTAGGCTCGATTTCAGCTTGAAATTCTTCTGACTTTTGAGTTAAAAAGGCTTCTTCTTTTTGAGTTTCAGCCATGATGTCTTCCAACTCAGCTTTTTTATGTTTTAAGTGAGAAGCTTTTGCTTCTAATTTTTCTTTAGAATTGGCAATTACTTCTTTTTTATGTTCAATAGAAGCTTTCATTTCTTTGATTTGCTTTTCAGCCAATTGAATCTCTAACTCTTGAAATTCGATTTCTTTAGTCAAAGAGTTGAACTCTCTATTGTTACGAACACTTTCTTGTTGTTTCGTGTATTTTTTAATCGCTTCTTTGTGCTCATCGATGGCATTTTTCTTTACTTTGATCATGTCTTCGATAACCTCAAGATCGGCTTTTAATTTTTCCGTACGTGTGCTTAAGCCTGCAACTTCGTCTTCTAAATCTTCAACCTCTAAAGGAAGCTCTCCTCTTACATTTCTAATTTCGTCAATTCTTGAGTCAATAAGTTGTAAATCGTAGATTGCTCTTAATTTTTCTTCAACACTTAATTCTTTCGTAGTGGCCATATTTTATAAGTACTTAACTGGATTTGTATTTTCTTCTGATAAAATGATTCCGCTTGGAAGCGAGACGGGTGCAAAATTAAGAATTTTTTTTCGAAGATACTCAACAATATAATTTTTTGTATACCGTTCACTTTCAAAATGTCCGATATCCGCTAACAGAATTTTATTTTCGGCTTCATAAAACTGATGGTATTTCAAATCAGCAGTCAAATAAGCATCGGCTCCAGCTTGTATGGCTTGTGAAATAGCGAAACTTCCAGCTCCACCCAAAACCGCTACTTTTTTGATAGGACGACCCAAAAAAGCCGAATGTCGAATCCCTTCTGCTTGCATTTTTTCTTTTACAAAATGCAAAAAGGAAGTTTCTTCCATTGGTTCTTCTAGTTCGCCCACCATTCCAAGTCCAATCTTTTGGTAATTGTTTTGCAAATCATAAATTTCGTAGGCTACTTCTTCATAAATATGAGCGTTAAATAAGGCTTTGAGAACTTTAGTTTGTAAATGTTTTTCAAAAACTACTTCTATTTTAGTTTCTGTTCCCGTAGACAATACACCTCTTTCGCCTACAACAGGGTTGCTTTTTTCGTTCCCTTGATAAGTAAAAGTACCTTCAGAATTGAAACTGCAATTATCATAATTACCAATGCTTCCTGCGCCAGCTTTAAACAAAGCGTTTCGAACGGCATATGCATTTTCTCGTATGGTGTAGGTAACTAATTTGCGAATATAGTTTTGTTTGGGAACTAATATTTTAGTGTTGGTTAAGCCCAAAGCATCACAAAATATTTGATTTACACCTTCCGGATGGTTGTCTAATGCGGTATGAACGGCATAGATAGCTATATCGTTTTTAATTGCTTTTAGGATAGCTTTTTCAACATAATTTTTTCCTGTAATTTTTTTGATACCTGAAAAAAGAATCGGGTGAAAGCAAACGACCAAGTTGCATTTTTTTGCAATAGCCTCACTAATGACGTTTTCTAAAGCATCGTGGCATACCAAAATTCCTGTAGCTTCTGCTTCTTGATCGCCCACCAGTAGGCCTACATTGTCAAAATCTTCGGCATAGCCCAGCGGAGCCATTTCTTCTAATATCGTTAGGATTTGTTTTATTTTCATTCGAGTGTATTTTTGTAAGTCAACTAGGATTAAATGTTGAATTCTGCTCTTAAAGCAAAAGCTTAACAAATATACTGTTTTTTGGTTTTTAAAGTAAAAACATTATATTTAATCAGTGTTTTGAGAGGCTTTCGGTCAATGTTGGCTCTGCTTTTTATCATTATACTCTCCAAATAATTTAATTATTTATTCTAATTTCGTAAAATGAAATTACTACGAAAATTACTTTTTCCTTTCGCTATCCTATACGGAGGAATCACAACTATTAGAAATTTTCTTTTTGATAAAGGTTTTTTTAAATCCTATTCGTTTTCGGTACCCATTATTGCTGTAGGTAATTTGAGTGTTGGGGGTACTGGAAAATCTCCTCAGATAGAATACTTAATTCATTTGCTTTCTTCAAAGTATAAAGTTGCTACTTTAAGCCGAGGGTACAAACGTCAATCCAAAGGATTTGTTTTAGCCAACAAAAGTTCTAATGCGCTTGAACTTGGAGACGAACCGTATCAGTTTTATTTAAAATTTCAAAATATTCAAGTAGCGGTAGATGCTAATCGGAAAAACGGTATTACACAATTGTTGTCGAAGGAGGGAGCTCCTCAAGTTATCTTGTTAGATGACGCCTATCAACACCGAAAAGTGAAGGCTGGGCTTTATATTTTGCTAACCGCCTACGGTGATTTGTATAGTGATGACTGTATGTTGCCTACTGGTAATTTGCGTGAAACGCCTGCGGGTGCCTCAAGAGCAGCTATAGTTGTTGTTACCAAATGCCCTAAGGATTTGTCAGAACAAGAACAATATACTATTAAAAAGCAGTTAAAACTCCATGCGAACCAGGAATTATACTTTACCTTTATAGCCTATGCTGATTCGGTGTATTCCAAAAATGAAATTCTAAAAGTGGAGGATTTAAACACAGAACCCAAATTATTATTGGCAGGAATTGCCAAACCTGAACCGTTTTTCGAATATTTGAAGCAAGATCAAGACGTGTGTTTGACCTTCTCTGATCATCATCATTTTAATGAAGACGAAATAAAATCTATCCTACACAAAGCACAAGGAAGAAAAATTATTACGACTGAAAAAGATTATGTTCGATTGAAAGACACATCGCTTTCTGATCAATTGTATTATTTACCAATTCAAAGCTCTTTTATCAAAAATGAAAAAGAATTTGACCAAACTATTTTAGATTATGTGGGAAAAAGTTCAAGAAACAGTTAGTTTTATTCAAAATAAAATCGATTTTACTCCAGAATATGGAGTTATTTTAGGTTCAGGATTGGGTAGTTTTACGGAAGAAATCAGTATTAAGTATATTTTACCATATACCGAAATTCCAAATTTTCCAGTCTCGACAGTTCAAGGGCACAAAGGAGCATTAGTTTTTGGCACTATAGGCGACAAAAAAGTAATGGCTATGCAAGGACGCTTCCATTATTATGAAGGATATTCTATGAAGGAAGTGACTTTTCCTGTGCGAGTAATGAAATATTTAGGTGTTTCTAAATTGATTGTTTCGAACGCTTCAGGTGGAGTGAATGCAAATTTTAAGGTGGGTTCAATTATGTTGATCAAAGACCATATTAATTTTATGCCAGAACATCCTTTGCGAGGTAAAAACGACGAAAGATTTGGACCACGTTTTGTAAATATGAGTGAGCCTTACAGTAGAAAAATGATTGCTCATTCTACAGATTTAGCTTCTAATTTGAACATAAAAGTACATGTTGGGGTTTACTTAGGATTGCAAGGACCTACATTTGAAACTTTGGCAGAGTATAAAATGGTCAAGGCGGTTGGAGCAGATTGTGTTGGGATGTCTACCGTGCCAGAAGTTATTGTTGCACGCCATATGGATTTGGAAACTTTTGGTGTTTCTGTGATTACTGACATGGGCGATGCAGAAAGCATTGATAGTATTTCACATGATGAAGTACTAGAAGCAGCCAAAGGTGCAGAACCTAAGGTGAGATTGCTTATCCGTGAATTAATAACTACCTATTAATTGTTTAAATAGTCTTCGATAGTGGTATAGAAATCCTCTGGTATGAAAGGTTTGTTAATTACTTCGTTTAAGCCGTATGATAGCAGCATGTCTCTATTGTCATTTCTTGAAATAGCTGTAACAGCAATAATTGGTGTTTTATTGTCAAATACACGGATTTGTTTGGTAGCTTCAGTACCATGTATGCCAGGTAAATGAATGTCCATTAAAACCAAATCATATTCTTGTTCTTGCATAATTTGCACAGCGGTCTCTCCATCATCTACTATGTCGCAGTAATAGCTTTTATTAGTAAGCATTTTTTTGATTACCAATTGGTTGATTTTATTGTCTTCTACAATCAGAATTTTTTGGTTTTTTGAATTGTTGTTAGAAACTTTTTCCGGACTAGATACAGGTTGGATTTGGTTTGCTATTTGAAAAGGAACATAAAATTGAAATGTAGCACCTTCGCCTTCTTTACTTTTTACTTTTATATTGCCGCCAAGTAATGTAACAATTTTTTTTACTATTGAGAGTCCAAGTCCTGTGCCACCATATTTTCGGTTGATTTCTATTGAACCTTGAGTGAAATTGTCGAAAATTATTTTTTGTTTGTTTTTTGGAATGCCTATTCCGTTGTCAATTATTTGAAATTGAATAGTAACTACATTTGCTTCTTGGTATAAGAGTTGAGTATCAACTTGAATTGTTCCATTTTCAGTAAACTTCAAAGCATTACTAATCAAATTTAAAAATACTTGTGAGAGCTTAGTGTGGTCACCCAAAATTGTTGTTGGTATCGAATTATCATAGGTTAAGGTCAATTCATTGTTGTTGGTCAAAGCTGATTTTTGAAGAGAATTGATTACATTGTTTAATAAGTCTTTTAAGGCAAATGGATGATTTTCAATTTGAATGGTTTTTGAATCAATTTTGTTGATTTCAAGTATTTCATGTATAAAATTAGTAAGGTGATTGGCAGAAAATTGAAGTGCGTTTAAATAATTTAATTGCGTTTTTTTGGGTTTCTCTTGAAGTAATAAATGCGTAATTCCATTTATGGCATTAAGTGGAGTACGGAGTTCATGACTTACAGTGGCAAGAAATTCAGAACGAGCTTTAGAGGCTTTAACTGCTTTGTTTTTGGCTGTGGTCAATTCTTTGTTTTTACGTGTTAAAAGTTCATTGGTTTCGCTTTTAATTTTGTTGATTTTGTACAAAGTAAAACTTAACAGCGATAAAATACTTATTAGAGCAATAGCTAAAATGTTGATTAGCTTAGAATATTTATTGTTGTTTTCTATTTTCTGGCGTTCTTTATCTAATTCTCGCTTAATTTTTTCTTTTTCTTTTTGGTTAAAAGCATTAAATGCAACTTGATTGTCGTGAGTATTTTTGATTAAGGCCAGTTGTTTGTCAACCAAATGGTATTCGTCTAAAAGCGAATAGGCTCGATCAAAATCGCCTAACGCTTTATGGCATTTACTTAAGTACAAAAGTATTTTTGCTTTGTTTTCTAGGTTTTTAGTGAATTTGTTTAGGGCTAATGCTTTTTCTAGATAGTCACATGATACTAGGTGGCTTTTGTTGTTTGAGGCTATGATACCTAGGTAAATATAAGCCGTCTCAATGCTATTTCTTTCTTTTGAATAATTGGCTTGAGACAAGAGCCGATGAAGTTCTTGTTCTGCTATTTTGGGTTGGTTTTTTCGGAAATAAAAAGTAGCCTTACATAAAAGCAACTTATTTACATTTGTTTTTTTTGAAGGAGAAATTTTTATTTGTTCGGCTTTAGAGAAATAGTAAGCGCCTTTGCTCCATTGTCTAAGTTCCAATGCGCTAAAAGCTAAATAGTAATATTTTTTAAAAGTGTTAAAATCGGCTGGATTTTGGAATTCGAGCTGAACACTTTTTAAAAAATGGAAATGTGCTTCGGAATATTTTTTTAAATGGTAATAAATTTTTCCTAAATGGTAATGTTGAGCAATTTGACCGTTAATATTGTTCCCGCTTTCGGTGAAGTGCAAAGATTTTGAAGCATATGCAATAGCTTTGTTGTAGTTATGTATCTTGAAGTTATACTCTGATAACTCGTGATAATAACTAATGCTGTCTTGGTTGGACTTCGCATGAACAATACAAGTGGTGCAAACGAAGAAAACCAACAATAAAAATTGAATTGATTTTCGCATTAAGTAATGTTCTTCTTTTGAAGGTAAAGGATTAAGTCAATAATTCTGGATGAATAGCCGATTTCGTTGTCATACCAACCTACAACTTTTACCATTTTGTCAATAACTGAGGTAAGCTGTGCGTCAAACAGACAAGAATGGGTGTTGCCTAAAATGTCAACTGATACAATCGGGTCTTCGGTGTAATCCAAAATGCCTTTGAGGTTTGCTGAAGCTGCTTTTTGAAATGCTTGATTCACCTCTTCGATAGTTACGGCATTTTTGACATTGAAAGTAATATCTGTTAGAGAGCCATCTGGTACAGGTACGCGAATTCCACATCCTCCAATTTTGTTGTTTAAGTGTGGAAAAATTTTAGTCAGCGCTTTTGCTGCTCCAGTAGTTGTGGGTACGATAGATTGACTAGCGCCTCTAGCTCTTCTTAAATCCTTGTGAGGTTGATCGTGTAAGCTTTGGTCTGTAGTAAAAGAATGTATCGTAGTAATATACGCTTGTTCTATGCCGCATAATTCATCAATGATTTGAATCATGGGGGCGGCATTGTTAGTGGTACAACTAGCATTAGAAATAATAGTTTCGGTACCGTCTAGTATAGTATCATTAACGCCTAAAACTACGGTTTTGATTTCTTCTACTTCGGCTGGTGCAGACAGGATTACTTTTTTGGCTCCAGAAACAATATGTGCGTTTATCGCTTCAAAAGTTTTGTGTTTTCCGGTGCATTCAATAACATAATCGATATTGAGGTCTTTCCAATTTAGATCCGAAATATTGGATTGATTGTAAAACAGAAAATGTTTTTCTCCAATCCAAAGTCCGGAAGTGTCGTGACTAACTTTTTCAGGTAACACGCCATGAATACTATCGTACTTTAAAAGATGCGCCATGGTCGACACTGTAGCAATGTCGTTAATGGCTATAACTTCGATATAAGGATGATGCAGTAATAACCGAAATAGATTTCTTCCTATTCGGCCAAAACCATTGATTGCGATTCTTGTTTTCAATTGTGGTTGGTTAAGTGGGTTGGGTAGTTATTGGAAAATCAGGATTTATAAAATATGTTTTTGGGCTTTGTAGGAAGAGCGAACCAATGGTCCACTTTCTACGTGTCTAAATCCTAATTCTTTTGCGTATTCTTCGTATTTTGCAAATTGCTCTGGACTAATAAATTCTTTAACAGGCAAATGCTTTTTACTAGGTTGAAGGTATTGACCAATAGTTACAATGTCAACTTTGGCAGCTTGTAAATCTCTTAACGTTTGAAAGACTTCTTCCTCTTCTTCACCAAGTCCAAGCATAATTCCAGATTTTGTTCTGCGAATGCCGTTTTCTTTTAGGTATTTTAACACAGCCAAACTTCTGTCGTATTTTGCTTGTATACGAACTTCGCGTGTTAATCGTCTTACTGTTTCCATGTTGTGAGAAACAACTTCGGGATTGGCCTCTATAATACGGTCTATGTTTCTTTCTATTCCTTGAAAGTCGGGAATTAAGGTTTCGAGTGTGGTGTTAGGATTCATTCGACGAATAGCCTTAACGGTTTCGTTCCATATAATAGAGCCACCATCTTTGATGTCATCTCTGTCTACACTAGTTATTACGGCATGCTTAATGTTCATGATTTTTATAGAACGGGCAACTTTTTCGGGTTCGTCCCAATCTACTGTATCGGGTCTGCCGGTTTTTACCCCACAAAATCCACAAGAACGGGTACAAGTGTTGCCTAAAATCATAAAAGTGGCGGTTCCTTCTCCCCAACATTCTCCCATATTAGGACAGCTTCCCGAAGTACAGATGGTGTTTAAACTGTATTTGTCAACTAATCCTCGTAATTCAGTGTATTTTTGGCCAATGGGTAATTTAACTTTTAACCATTTTGGTTTGGCTATAGGGGAGTTGTTTTCTATTGTGCTATCCATATCTTCAATTTCAAAGGTACAAAGATAGTAGAAAGTTGGCTTCTAAAAATAGCTTTGGGTTGGGTTTAAGAAAAAATACCAACAAAACTAGTGTACATTAACATTAGTTTTGTTGGCAATATGAAATTGTAAAGATTATTCTGTTTTAATGATAATTGGCAGAGTATAAGCTGTACTCATGGGTTTGCCGTTTAAGATGCCAGGAGTCCATTTGGTTTTTATTGATTTCAAAACGCGAATGGCTTCTTGTCCTAAGCCGTAACCCGGATCTTTCAGAATTTTAAGGTCTGTCATTGTGCCGTCTTTTTCAATCACAAAGGCTACCATTACTTTAAAAGTAACCATTTCGTCAATTTCGGGTTTGCTAAAATGATTGCCCACATATTGATAAAATTTTTGAATTCCTCCTGGAAATTCGGGTGCGGCGTCTAGTGCAATCGTGGTGACAATTGCATTGTTTTCTGTTGCTGTATTTGTAGCGTTTTGGTTTTTAGAATCTGAGTTTGTAACAACACCATCATAATTAGAACTAGTAGTTGTGGATTGAAAATTATTGGAGTCCGGGAATTTTTCTGTAGTAGCCAAGGCTTCAGGTACAACTTCAGGTTGTGTAAATTCGGGAGTGTTTGTAATGTGATTTATCGTTTTGTTTGTTTTAGCGCTAGTGGTTTTCGGAATCGGTTTTGTTGGGGTTACAGGAATGACTATGTCTAAATCAATGGGTTTGATGATTGTTTCGATAGTTGTTTGAGGAGCTGTTATTTTAGGACTTAGCTTGTTGATTAGGATAAAAATGCTAATGATTGATACAATCAACAATACAGCGAAAAAAAATGCTGTAACGGTGTTTTTGGTGGTTTCCTTACGCAATTGGTAAGCTCCGTAGTTTTTGTTTTTGTGTTCAAAAACAAGTTCTACCCATCCGCTTTCGAAAATGCTAAATTGAGACATAATATATAGTTTTAGAGGTTTAATAACTATTGTCTACAGGACAGTTTTTTTTGTGTTAACGGTGGTAATAATTTATTTATTGTGTTAAATTACAAAAAAATATTTACAGTATTAATTAAAAGTATATAAAATATGTTGTATTTTGGTGGGTTTTTTGAAAAATATAAATTTACCTTCTTTCTTTGATGATTTCGGCTAACAGTTTTTTTGCACGAAGTAATTTAATCTTCACATTGCTTATAGGTTCGTTGATTTTGGTAGCAATTTCTTGATAACTAAGTTCTTGGAAATAGCGCAATTGAATAACTTCTTGGTAGTGAGGTTTTAATTCTTTAATAAAGCGTAGCAATTGAGAAACATTCTGCTCTGTTATCAATTCGTCTTCTGCAGAAGGGGAAGTGTCAGCAATGTTTTGTGTTTGAAGCTCTTGGTTTTCTGATATTGTTATAAATAAGTGCGATTTTTTCTTTCTTAAGAGATCAATATGAACATTTTTCGCAATGGCAATAAGCCAAGTGTTGAATTGGAATTCGCTGCTGTAGGTCCCAATTTTGTCAAATGCTTTAGAAAAGGTTTCAATAGTAATATCCTCCGCGTCGGCTTCGTTTTCGGTACGTTTTAGCATAAAATTATACACTTCGTTCCAATAAAAATCCAACAAGAAAGTAAAAGCTATTTGATCGCCTTCTTTTGCCTTTTCAATGTTTTTATTTATTTCCAATGCACGGGTTTTGAGAAGATATTGGTAATAAAGATATTAATTTGTGTGAAGATAAGCCAAAATTCTAAAATGGGATACCAAATAATGAGATCTTTTTCTTTTAATTTTTGAGCAGCACATCCAAATGAAGTCCAGCTAAACACATATCGGAAGGCAATTAAAATAGATACAATTATCCATTGGTATTGAAGTGCTAGTAAAATGGGTGCTAGAATAAAAAATGCCAACTGACAAAAATAAAAGAGACTCAGCTGGATCTGATCTTTCATTTTGTAATGTTGCGCGGTAGCCACATGTCTTCGTTTTTGTTTGAACCATTCTCCAAATGTAGTTTTGGGTTGAGAATAGGTAAAACTAGCCGGTTCATAGCAGATAGTAGTATTGTTTTTATTTGCAGTTTGATTGATAAATAAATCATCGTCTCCAGAGCGGATTTGGATGTGGTCGATAAATCCATTTACATTAAAAAAAACTTCTTTTTTGTAAGCTAAATTCCGACCAACTCCCATGTAGGGTTGACCAATTTTTGCCCATGAAAAATATTGCATTGCAGTCAATACGGTTTCATAGCGGATGATTTTATTTAAAAGGGAACCGCCAATTTTAATGTAGCCTCCATAGCCAAGCACAATTTTCTTTTGACTATCAAAATGAGAAGACATTGTAGTAATCCAATCCTTGGTTAAAGGAAAACAATCGGCATCGGTAAAAAGTAAATGTTCGTATTTTGCGGCTTTTATCCCTAAGGTAAGGGCGTACTTTTTGTTGCCCCAAAAAGCTTCGTTGTTTTTAACTTTTACCAGTTTTATATTTGGATATTGTGCTTCAAATTCTTCAAACACTTCTAAGGTGTTATCGCTAGAGGCATCGTCGATTAAAACCAACTCAAAAGTAGGGTAATCTTGTTGTGCAAGAATAGGGATGAACTCTTTTACATTTTCTTCTTCATTTTTGGCACAAACGATGACCGAAATTGGTAAGTTTTTGGGTGTGGCAGATTTCGGTTTTGCAAAAGAAAACCGGCTAAAAACGCCAATGAAATAAAAGAATTGTACAGCAATAACAGCAATAAGAGTATATAATAAATAGATCAACATAGCACAAAAAAGATTTCTTATAAATCGGTTGCAAAGTTAACTAACCCATGCTAACTTTTTCTACGAAGAAGGATTTAGTTTTTTATTTTTTTTCAGTCAACCTGGTTTCTTGATTTTAAAACACATTAGTACAATTTGTTTGCTTTTTGACAAAAGCTCAAGTCAAGAGGGTATTCCAAGGAAATCGAATAATTGATTTTGATGTCTTGTCTTGTGATGGTGTTTGATAACGGAATGATGTTAAAAAATCAAGCTTGTTAGTGTTATACAATGTTTACTTCTGCTTCTATAGCAATGCCAAAAGTGTCTAAAATTGTTTTTTGAATGTTTTTTGCTAATGCCACGATTTCTTGCCCAGTGGCATTGCCGTAGTTTACTAATACTAAAGCTTGATTTTTGTGAACTCCTGCGTCACCAAATCGTTTGCCTTTAAATCCTGCTTGCTCAATCAGCCAGCCAGCTGGTACTTTTACTTCGGTTTCAGATACAGTATAAAAACGGATTTCTGGGAATTTTTTCTGAATTTTTTCAAAATCAGATTTCAGGATAATCGGGTTTTTAAAGAAGCTTCCGCTGTTGCCCAACTCTTTTGGGTCAGGGAGTTTGCTTTGACGAATGGCGATTACAGCGTTGCTAACATCTTTTAAGGTAGGTTGTTCGATGTTTTTTTTGTTTAATTCTGATAAAATATCCCCGTAGGAAACATTGATTTTGTGGTTTCTTTTAGTGAGTTTGAAAACAACACTTGTGATTATGTATTGATCTTTTACTTCATTTTTAAAAATACTCTCTCGGTATCCAAAATGACAGGCTGAATTGGTAAAGGTGTTTACTTCTAAATCCGTTATGTGGAGCGCTTGGCAAGAAACAAAAGTGTCTTTAATTTCTGCACCATAGGCTCCAATGTTTTGAACCGGAGTAGTACCCACGTTCCCTGGGATTAGGGACATGTTTTCTAATCCTCCAAAATCTTGATCAATGGTCCATAGTACAAATTCATGCCAATTTTCGCCTGCTTGGGCCTCAACCCAAACAAAGTCATCGTCGGATTGAACTATCTTTTTACCTTTTAAATCAACATGAATTACTAATGCTTCTATATCTTTTGTAAGCAACATATTGCTGCCGCCTCCCAAAATGAACTTTTTTTCATTGGGATAAGTTATAAGTACCTCTTTGAGTTCTTCTATAGTTGCAACGGCAACAAACCTTGAGGCTTTGGCGTCAATACCAAAAGTGTTATGGTTTTTTAATGAAAAGTTTGAAAGTATTTCCATGATAATTAGGTTATTCAGTTTCTAGCGCTCTATTGATAAACGCAATTAAAGGTTGTAAAGTAATCATTTTTTCGGCCATTAACGGCAGAAAGTTTTTTTGAGTGATTATTTTTGGATCAAAATTTTCAGTGGCAGTAAAGCTTTTTAACTTCAAATGTTCAATAGCAGGATCGTCTTTTTCATATCCTCTGGGAGGGTTTTTCAGTGTAGTGTTTTCGTCTCTATTGAGCATTTTATAGTTTGAAACGAATTTTTTATCGTTTAAAATGGAAGTCAAATCGTCATAGAAAAAATGAATTTCTTTTCTGATTTTTTGAATTTGATCCGGCTGTGGACAATAGATTCCTCCACCAACAAATGGATTTTCAGGATCTATATGTAAATAGTAACCTGCGGCCTCGGCGTTTTTTGCAGCGGTCGAAAACCAAACGCCCAAATGGGTTTTGTAAGGCGATTTGTCTTTCGAAAAACGAATGTCACGGTTGATTCTGAATACACATTTTTTTACCTCCAAGGACTCTAAAGTGGCATCCATGGATTTCATAGTTTCTAACAAATCGGCTGTAAACTGGTAGTATTCTTTTTTAACCAATTCATAGCGTTGCTTGTTGTCTAAAAACCAATCTCTGTTGTTGTTGGTTTTCAGTTCTTTTAAGAAAGTAAGGGTGTGTTCAGAAATCATACGCTGGTTTATAATTGTTTTCTTAAATCGTCTTCGCTTACAAAACCGCTGCTCTTCCAAATCACTTTCTTGTCTTTGTAAAGCAACATGGTAGGTAGTTCTTCAATTTTTAAAGTTTTCATAATGCTGCTGTTTTGGTCAGCATTTAGTCTAACGATTACAAGGTTTTCGTTGGTCTCTTTTTGCATTTTAAGCAAGTAAGGCTCCATTTTTTTGCAAGGGGCACACCAAGGGGCAAAAAAGTTGACAAGGACTTTTTTATTGGTATTGAGTAGGTCGTTAAGTCCAGCTTGGGTAATTCCTACTTGTTTGTTGTCTTTATTGCCTAACCCAGCAGCTTCCCATTTGAGAATGCCTCCTTGTAGATCATAAATCGACGTAAAGCCTAGTTCTGCTAGCTTTGCTGCGGCTTTTTGGCTTCGGCTACCTGCTTTGCAATACACGAAAACCGGTTTGGATTTGTCAAGATTTGATAGGTTGTTTACAAAAGCTTCATTGAGCCAATTGATGTTTTGTGCATTTTCAATATGTGTAGTGGCGTATTCTTCGGGCGTTCTTACGTCTATTACTTGTGCTTGAGGAGTTGCATTAATCTTTTCTGCAAAAGCATTTGCATCAAGAACTTGAATGTGATTTGAAGTTTGTCCTTGGCATGAAGTGATGAAGATTATGGTAAAAAGTACTAGAGTAATTGTTTTTTTCATATTTTTTTTGGGATTATAATTGAATTGATTTGCGGACAAAATTAGTCATTTTTTAATGGGATATAGATTGGGGTTTGTGGAACTTACAAATTAAAAATTTTAAAACTCTGGTAAGTAGACTGTATGATGCTTTCGGTCCGTTCCGGATGAGTATCAGTAATGAAAAGTTGACCAAAGGAATCATCTTTTACCATTTCTATTATTTTGGCTACTCGTGATTCGTCTAGCTTGTCAAAAATATCATCCAAGAGCAATATGGGTGTAACGCCACTTTGTTGTTTTAAGAAATCAAATTGCGCGAGTTTGAGTGCTATTAAAAATGATTTTTGTTGTCCTTGCGAGCCAAATTTTTTGATGGGATAATGATCAATTTCAAAGGCTAAATCATCTTTATGAATTCCAACACTAGTGTATTGCAAGGCTCTATCTTTTGTTAGGTTTTCTTCAAGTAGTTTTTGCAGGTTGTTTTCTAGTAAATGACTTTCGTAGACCAATTGGACTTGTTCTTCGCTGCCTGTAATGGCCTGATGGTGTTTGTTGAAAATTGGTAAAAAAGCAGCAATGAAAGCTTTTCTTTTTTCAAAAAGAGAGGCGGCAAATGTGTCTAATTGTTCGTTGTAAATACTTAATGTGGCTGCGTCAAAAGTCTGGTTTAGGGCAAAATATTTCAGTAAAGCATTGCGTTGCACGAGGGTTTTTTGGTACAAAATCAATTCCTGCAAATAGGAAGAATCGGATTGCGAAATCACACTGTCCATGAATTTTCTTCGGGTTTCGCTTCCTTCAATAATAAGGTCACGATCTGCTGGCGAAATAATAACAAGAGGGATAAAACCTACGTGTTCCGAGAATTTATCATAAGGCTTTCCGTTTCTTTTAAGGATTTTTTTTTGTCCTTTTTTGATGGAACAAACAATTTGCTCTTCGCGATTGTTTTTTTCAAAAAGAGCGTCAATCACAAAAAAATCTTCTCCGTGTTTGATGTTTTGAATGGCTAATGGGTTGAAATAACTTTTGCCATAAGCCAAATGGTAGATGGCATCGAGAACATTGGTTTTGCCTATGCCGTTTTTCCCAACAAATCCATTGATTTTTTGGTCAAAGTCAAATTCAGCTTCAGCAAAATTTTTATAATTGAAAAGAGTTATTTTTTTTAAATACATTGAAAATGGTGTGGATTTTTGGTGTCCAAAATTGGAAAATCTAAGGCGATTTTAAATGGGTGCAAATTATTGAAAATTATTGAAACTCTATTGTTTTTAAGAAATACTATAGCGAGTGATAACCAGCAAAATAAGATTCGTTTGTGATTTTGTTTTAAAATTATCGATAAAATCACTTTTTTTTACGTCGATTTGAATAAAAATTTTATTTTTGCGACTCACTAAATTTATTTTAAATGGCTACGTATAGCAAACGAGGATATAAAACACCGAAAGAGAAAGAAGTTAAAGAACCGATTGAAGAAGTTCAAATTAATGAAAAAGACAGTACCACTGCCGAAGTTTTTTCAAAATTAGACGAAACAGCTTCTAAAACAGAAGATTTTGTTGCTAGAAATCAAAAAACTATCATCGGAATTGTAGCTGGTATTGCCATTGTTACCATTGGGTATTTAGGGTATCAAAAATTTATCGCTTCACCTAAAGAAGACGAAGCAGCAAACGAAATGTTTGTGGCGCAACAAAACTTTCAAAAAGCAACCGATGGTGTAGCTAGCGATTCATTATATAAATTAGCATTGAATGGTTCTGAAGGGAAATTCGGTTTTGTGAAAATAGCCGAAGAATATTCAGGAACTGCAGCAGGAAATTTAGCCAATTATTATGCTGGTATGGCTTATTTGAATACTGGTAAATTTACAGAAGCGATTGCTTCATTAGAAAAATTCAGTTCCGAAGATATTATTTTAAGCGCTTTGGCCAAAGGAGCAATTGGAGATGCCTATGCTCAAACAAATAAGCCTGAAGAAGCTCTTGGATATTATGTAAAAGCAGCTGAAAGTAACAAAAACGATTTTACTACGCCAAGATTTTTGATGAAAGCAGGAAAAACAGCTTTGTCATTAGGGAAAAAAGAAGAAGCATTAAAATATTTCACTGAAATTAAAGAAAGCTACGATGCTTCTCCAGAAGCAGCAACTGTAGATGCTTTAATTGGTTTAGCACAATAAAGAAAACCTTTTCAATATAAAGAGGTTAGGAATTTTTAGTTTTCAAATCAAATTTTGAATGCTGGTATTTCTAACCTTTTTTTTTATACCTATATTTACTAATTCATTCTAGAAGCAGCAGATGAAGCTGTTGTTTATTTTGAATTGCTATTCAAAGTATGTAAACAAAATTGGATAGCATTGAATGTGTTTTGGAAGCATATTATTTATGTTTAATTTTATGGTATAATTTAAAATCAATAGTACAATGGCAACCATCAATAAAAATTTATCCGATTATAATAAAAATGAAGTTCCAGAAGCAAGTCAATTCCGTTTTGGCGTGGTTGTGGCAGAATGGAATGAGAACATCACCGAAGGACTTTTTAACGGCGCGTATCAAGCTTTAATCGAAAATCAAGTACTTCCGCAAAACATCATTCGATGGAATGTTCCAGGGAGTTTTGAGTTGGTTTATGGTGCCAAAAAAATGTTGCAAACTCAAAATGTTGATGCCGTAATTGTTATTGGTTGTGTAATTCAAGGCGAAACAAAACATTTTGATTTTGTTTGCGAAGGGGTGACTCAAGGAATTAAAGATTTAAATGTACAATCAGATATTCCGGTGATTTTTTGTGTGTTAACAGATAATACGATGCAGCAATCTATTGACCGAAGCGGAGGGAAGCATGGTAATAAGGGAACCGAAGCGGCTATTGCAGCTATTAAAATGGCTTATATACGCTATCAGGCTACCTTAACACATCAATTTCAAAATCAAACCTTGTTAGGAGCGGGAGCATTACGCATAGAAGATAAGCCTTTGCAAATAGAAGAATAGCGAAGCACTTTTTTGAAATATACAACCTATACTTTCATTTTAGTATAGGTTTTTTGGTTTTTTTAAGAGTGAGTACCTTATAAAACCTAATAGTTTTTACTTAAATTTGTGACCTACATTTTTGCCCAATCGAATTCATTTACTTTAACAAAAATCTATTAATGTCTAGCATTATTCAATTACTTCCCGATCATGTTGCCAATCAAATTGCTGCCGGTGAGGTAGTACAACGTCCTGCATCTGTTGTGAAAGAATTGCTTGAAAATGCAGTTGATGCCAAGGCAACAGATATTAAGCTGATTATTAAAGATGCCGGAAGAACTTTGGTACAAGTTATCGATAACGGGGTGGGTATGAGCGTTACAGATGCTCGATTGTGTTTTGAACGTCACGCTACATCCAAGATTCGACTAGCAGAAGATCTTTTTTCTTTGAACACCAAAGGGTTTAGAGGGGAAGCCTTAGCCTCTATAGCGGCTATTGCTCATGTTGAAATGAAAACTAAACAAGAGCAAGACGAGTTAGGAACGCATATAGAAATTGAAGGGAGTAAGTTTGTTTCGCAAGAAGTGGCTGTTTTGCCCAAAGGAACTTCTTTTGCAGTGAAAAATTTATTTTTTAATATTCCAGCTAGGCGTAATTTTTTAAAGTCAGACACGGTTGAATTCCGACATGTAGTAGATGAATTTCATCGAGTTGTAATGGCTCATCCTTCTATTCATTTTTCATTTTATCATAATGGAAGCGATTTGTTTAATCTACCTAGTGCCACTTTACGTCAGCGAATAGTAGGGATTTTTGCTGGTAAAACCAATGAGAAATTAGTTCCAGTGAATGAAGAAACAGAAATTGTTTCAATTAAAGGATTTGTCAGTAAACCTGAGTTTGCCAAAAAGAGTAGAGGCGAACAGTTTTTCTTTGTAAATGATCGATATATAAAAAGCCCATATTTGCATCATGCAGTGATGGCAGCCTATGAAGGTATTTTGAAAGATGGTTTGCAGCCAAGCTATTTTTTGTACCTTACCGTTGAGCCTAATACCATAGATATCAACATTCACCCCACCAAAACTGAAATCAAATTTGATGATGAAAAGGCTTTGTATGCTATTTTAAGAGCGTCTATAAAACACAGTTTAGGGCAATTTAATGTAGCTCCTGTTTTGGATTTTGAACGAGATGCGAATTTGGATACGCCTTATCATTACAAAGATTTGGAAGGGGTTTCTCCAACCATTGAAGTTGATGGTACTTTCAATCCGTTTAATGCCTCTTTTTCCACGCCAAAAAATAGTAGCCCATCGCCCGCCTACAAACCAAAAGTAACTTCCTCTAATTGGGAAAGTTTGTATGTAGGATTGCAACAAAATTTCGAATCGAGTCCAGAACCAGATTTAACTCCGGAGCATGAGCATTTTTCAAGTATGGCTTTTGAAAATGAAGCGGTTACTGCTTCTTTGTTTGCTGCTGCCGATGAGGAAACAACTGTTCATAAAACCTATCAATTACACAAAAAATATATAGTTTCTCCAATAAAATCGGGCTTGGTTATTGTAGACCAACAACGCGCTCATCAACGTGTTTTGTACGAGCAGTTTTTAACCAATATGACCATGCATCAAGCGGCAAGTCAACAATTGCTTTTTCCGTTAAACCTATTTTTTACTTCGGAGGAAATGCTCCTTGTGAAAGAACTAGCCACTACTTTGACGGCAACGGGTTTTGTTTTTGATGACTCAGCCAACGATCATTTGGTGGTATCGGGAATTCCCGTAACTATTTCTGAGAGTGAAGTAGGGAGAGTAATTGAGCAATTAGTAGCCGATTTGCAATATGGCTTGCCTGAAAATAGTTTTAGCCAAAGCGATACTATAGCCAAATCTATGGCGCAAAGCTTGGCCGTTAAAACAGGTACCTATTTGAACGAAAAAGAACAAGAAAATTTAGTAAACGGATTATTTGCATGCAAAGATCCCGATACATCTCCATTCAATAAACCTACTTTTATTACTCTTCGAGTAGAAGATATAGATAAAAAATTTGCAATATGATGAGTATAACTCCCACGGTGAAGCAATTACTTATAGTTAATGTGCTTTTTTATATTGGATCGATAATGGTAGGCGAGCCTGCTTATCGATTGCTTGCCATGTATTATTATGACAACCCTGATTTTCATGTTTGGCAAATTCTAACGCATATGTTTATGCATGCGCCTCTGCCCAATATCATGCATATCGCTTTTAATATGTTTGCGTTGTATTCTTTTGGTTCTGCATTAGAACATTTTTGGGGTGGTAAAAAGTTTCTGTTTTTTTACATTTCTTGTGGATTAGGAGCGGCTCTGTTGCATACGGGGGTAAATTATTATTTTTTCGAAAATGGTATGCAAACGTTAATGGCTAATGGGTTTTCAAAACAAGAAATCTTGCAAGTGCTAAGCGAAGGTAAAATGGATACCCGATGGCAAGAGCTTATGACAGTATCTGATTTTAATGCCTTTATAGGGAGTTATTTAGGGACTGTGGTAGGGGCTTCAGGTGCTATTTATGGGCTTTTGGTAGCTTTTGCTTTTATGTTTCCTAATGCTGAATTGATGCTTATTTTCCTGCCTATTCCAGTAAAAGCTAAGTATTTTGTACCCGTATTATTGCTTATCGATTTGTATTCTGGGGTTTCGGGAGGTTCTATTTTTGGAGGCTCTTCTGGGGTTGCACATTTTGCACATCTTGGTGGTGCGTTATTGGGGTTTTTAATGATGTGGTATTGGAAGAAAAATCAATTCAATAACAATCGTTGGAATTAATCGTGTTTGTTTTTTTTCAATTTTAATTATATTTGATATCATTTACAATTCCTAATTTATGAATTTACTCGAGGATTTGAAGTTGCGTTACCGAATGGGTGGTGTTGCTATGCAATTGATTTTCTGGAATATAGGTTTTTTTGTATTTTCCATTCCCTTATTTTATGAGTTCAAATTAGGCCATTTTTTATTTCCAGAAGGCTTGGCTTTGTCTTCAGATATTGTAACTACACTGCAGTATCCTTGGACGCTTTTATCCTATGCTTTTTTTCATGACGGGATAGGGCATTTGTTTTTCAATATGATGGTATTGCACTTTTCGAGTCAACTTTTTTTGACTTACTTCACGACCAAACAATTCTTTGGAGTGTATGTGCTAAGTGCCATTTTTTCTGGATTTGTATTTGTAGTATCGTATTACTTTTTGGGTTATGCAAGCTTAATTGTAGGGGCTTCAGCGGCTATTTATGCTGTTTTAGTGGCTACAACAACCTATCAACCGTTAATGGAGATACACTTGTTTTTGTTTGGTAGGATAAAGTTGTGGTATCTCACTGCTTTTATACTATTGTTAGACGTGCTTCAATTTCGAATTGAAAATATGGGGGGGCATATTGCGCATTTTGCAGGTGCTTTTTTTGGTTTTTTATTCATAAAGTTACTTTTGACGGGTACTGACATGAGTCTTGTAGTAACCAACGTGATAGATTTCATCAAGAATCTATTCACAAAGAAAAAGAAACATCCTTTTAAAAAAGTTCATGTTAATTATTCTAAAAAAGCAACACCAAAAGACGCTCCCAAAGTGGTAATTAAGGACAGGAATCAGCAACAAATCGATGAAATACTGGATAAAATCAGTCAGTCTGGTTATGATTGTTTGACCAAAGAAGAAAAAGAATTTCTGTTCAAAGTAGGAAAGTAACGTTAGGATTATTTCACAATCGACAAGCATGCCGTTTTTTTAGGTATTGATGTATTCTAAATGTAAGGATTAACTATTTTAATTAGTCAAAAATGAAAAACCTTTCTTGGTTTAATAAAATTATGTTTTTACTAAATATAGTACTAACACTTTGCACCTTTTTGGCGTATGTTTTTCCTTTTCTTTCTCCTAAAATTTTCCCATTATTTGCTGTTTTTACGCTGTTTATGCCCGTGTTTTTTGTACTGAATGGGTTGTTTTTTATTTATTGGGGAATACAGTTCAAAAAACGATTGATTTTGTCAGGATTGGTGTTGTTAATGGGTATTACTTTTATCAATAAATTTTATAAGTTTTCTAAAAAAGAATATGTAGCATCGCCAAAAGACTTTAAGGTAATGAGCTACAATGTGCGTTTGTTCAACGTTTTTAAGTGGTTGGACCGAGAAGATGTACCCGCTTCAATTTTGGCTTTTATCAACGAAAACAACCCTGATATTCTTTGTATTCAAGAGTATTCTAATCATGGTAATTTAGACTTGAAAGTATATCCCTATCGTTATATTTTTATAGAAGGGGATAAAATACGAACTGGTCAAGCTATTTTTTCTAAATTTCCGATAATCAATCAAGGCAATATTGTTTTTCCAAATTCAAATAACAATGCTGTTTTTGCCGATATCAAAAGGGGGAAAGATATCATAAGGGTTTACAATATTCATTTTCAGTCTATTAAAATTTCGCCAGATGTTCACGAAATGTCTGAAAATATTGAGGTAATTAATCAAAAAAAATCCCAAAAGATCTACAATCGTATCAGTAAAGCTTTTAAGCAGCAACAGGAACAAGCGGAAATTATTATCAATCACAAAAAGGAGTGTAGTTATCCTTTGATTATTTGTGGTGATTTGAATAACAGTGCTTTTTCTTACGTATATCGCAATGTAAAAGGTAAGCTAAAAGATGCATTTGAAGAAGCAGGAGTTGGATTTGGGTCTACCTATAAATTTCGTTATTATCCCGCTCGTATTGATTATATTTTTGCAGATCAGACGATGCAAGTCAAGGACTTTGAAAGTTTTCCAAATTTTCAAAACTCCGATCATTTTCCTATCATGGCACGCCTGAGTTATTAGGTTGATACTAACAAAGACAGTAGCTACATCACAATCTTTTGATTTTTTAAATAGTCCAAAGCAAATTTTCCTTCGTTAAATATTACATCCAAAACACTTAAATTTGAAATAAACCCGTGTTTGTCATCAAAAACTTGAGGATATACGTCAAATTGATTGTTGTCCTTTTTTCCGTTGATTAAACTTCTGAAATCGGTAGTTTTTTCATCGGCTAAATGAAAATATTCTTCTGTTTTGGAGTAATCAAATGAGTAGCGAAGACATTTTTCTACCAAAGCCATCGATTCAAAATTCAAATCCATCAAATAAGTGTGCTTCTTTTCGAAAAAAGGATAGATATCATCTTCGAAAAATTCAAAAAAAGGAGAACTTCTATAGCCTGCTTCTAATGATTTGAAATGCTGTTTTTGCCAATCAAAATCGTTTTCAATTAAAATATCTTTGGTTTTTTGATGTCCTTTATTGGCGTGTTTAATGGGGATGTTCAGCATTTGAATGCCGTTGGGACTATAAATGTAGGTGCGATTTCGATTGGTTTGTTTTTGAAAATTATCTTCCATTTCAAAGGTAACCCTTTCGGACTGTACAATCGCAGCAAACTGACTAATTGAAGGAAAGTAAGAGGGGTGAAGTAAGATTTCCATTTTGTTTTGTTTTAATGTCAAAAGTCATATTTTCCACAGGGAAGATATGACTTTTTTGGGTTACTATTGAAAGTGTAATTTTATAATGTTGTTTTGGCTTTTTTCTTTTTCCAGAAATATTCTCCGATAAAGAATAAGGCTAAAGCAACTAAGAAATATTTGAAATAAGATTGAGGTTGTCCCTCTCCATTTACGGTGGTAAAAAGACGCTCCCAACGTATTTTGTTTAATCCTTTCCCATTGGTGTCCCAGCTCATCCAAATAAAGACTGGTTTTCCTACAATGTGATTTTCTGGTACAAAACCCCAATAACGACTGTCTTCAGAGTTATGACGGTTGTCTCCCATCATCCAATAATAATTTTGGTCAAAAGTATAACTAGTGGCAACTTTACCATCAATTCGGATTTCACTACCATTAACTTTTAATTCCTTGTTTTCATAATCGGTAATGATGTTTTTGTAAAATGGTAGCGTTTCTAAGTTCAAAGCCACTGTCTTCCCTTTCTGAGGAATATAAATTGGTCCATAATTGTCTTGATTCCAATTTTTGGTGTGGGGAAATACCATTTTTTCAGGTGAATTGGCAATAATACGTGTTACTGCTGTAATCCCTGGGACTTGTTTTAACCTTTCTGCTCCCGCATGTGTTAGGGCACTAAAGAATAAAGTGTCTCGTTTTTCATTATTTAAAAATCCTAAAGGATCTGTAACGTCTAATTCTTTAATTAATGATTCAAAGTCAATAGGTGTTTTTCCATCTAAGGCAACTTTGTAGGAATATTGTGGTTTAGCTCTTTCGGGTAAAATCAATTCTTTGCCATCAATATAAATCACTCCCTCTTTTATGGATAAGTTGTCTCCTGGTAACCCTACACAACGTTTTACATAGTTGGATTTCTTATCGATTGGTTTTTCTGCTCGTAAACCCGATTGATCTCTAAATTTATATACCGTGTCTACTGGCCAGTTGAATACCACAATATCATTTCTTTTGATGGTTTCAATAGCAGGGAATCTCATATATGGCAACTGGGGCCAGATAGAATAAGATTTTTTCTTTGTTAGTGGAATGGTGTCATGCACCATGGGTAGGGCTACGGTTGTCATCGGAACTCTGGCTCCATAATTTACTTTACTTACAAATAAGAAATCGCCCACTAACAAGGATTTTTCTAACGATGAAGTTGGAATAGTAAAGGGTTGAATAAAATATGTATGCACTATGGTGGCAACAATTACAGCAAATAACAAGGAGCTAATGGTATCTGCTGCTTTGTGATCAGGAGCTAAATTCCTATCGGCTACGTAATTTAATGGTTGGGTGTAATTGATATAAAACAAATACAATCCAAAAGTTGCGATTACTAGTACTGTATCTAGAGTTGAGCGTCTTCCAAAACTACGCAAAGTTTCTACCCAGATTACAGGAAACATAATTAAGTTGATTACCGGAATAAATAATAATAATGTCCACCAAGTAGGGCGACCAATTATTTTCATCAAAACAATTGCGTTGAATACAGGAATGGCAGCTTGCCAGCGTTTTCTACCTGCGCTTTCATACATTTTCCAAGTACCCAAAAAATGAATGAGTTGAATTACTAAAAAGAAAACAAACCAAGAATAAAATGTCATAGTATTCGGTATTTTAATTAAAGCTTACGATGCTTTGAAATTATTTAAAGTTTAAAACGTCTTTCATGGTGAAAACTCCTTGCTTGCCTGCTAACCATTCGGCTGCAATTACAGCACCTAAAGCAAATCCTTCTCTATTGTGAGCGGTATGTTTTATTTCGATAGAGTCTATAGGTGAGTTGTATGCAACGGTATGAGTGCCTGGTACTTCTCCTGTTCTTATGGCTTCAATTGGAAGCTCATTTTGTTTTGGGTTGGCATCCATAGTCCAATTGGTGTAAGTACTATGTTCAATAATACCTTCGGCAAGTGTAATAGCGGTACCGCTTGGAGCGTCTAATTTGTGAATATGATGGATTTCTTCCATGGCTACTTTGTACGAATTATAAGGAGCCATGATTTTCGATAAATAAGAGTTCAGTTCAAAGAAAAGATTAACCCCTAAGCTAAAATTAGAACTTGATATGAAACCGCCTTTTTTTTCATGGCAAAGCGCAATCATTTGATCATAATGTTCTAGCCAGCCTGTGGTTCCTGAAACTACCGGTACATTATTATGGAAGCAAGCCGATATGTTTGCAACAGCTGCAGCAGGTACGCTAAAATCTATGGCAACATCGGCATTTGATAGTCCATCGTAGGTGTTGTGTTCGTCTTTTTTTAGAACAATTTCGTGTCCCCTCTCTATAGCAATCCTTTCGATTACTTGACCCATTTTTCCGTATCCTAAAAGTGCAATCTTCATTTTTGTTTTATTTTATTACTTTTTAAAAAGTATAATTAAAAGTAAGTCCTAAGTTGGGGCGAAATGTTACATCGTTGGGGTAAATTTCTGGTTTCAATGAGAGTCTTTCATTGACGTTGAATTGTATTAAAGCAGCATCAACATTGGCGTCAATAATGTTCAAAACGTAGAAACCAACAGTAACTAAAGCCGATAAGTCTCTATTTCTTTGGTAAAATTTTTGCCCAGCAATTAAACGACTGTTGTCCAAATACGAAAATTGATCATCAGTGTAGCCTTCCAGTCTTCGTTTGTAGGCGTCCCGATATTGGTTGTATTTTCGATTGTTGTCAAGGTAAAAATAAAGACTTGTCCCGATTCCGGCATACACAAGTGGGATTTTCCAATATTTCTTGTTGTACACTTGTCCTAAACCAGGTAATATTGCCGAATAAAAGGCTGCTTTGGCAGGGGTAAGGGGGTCAATGTCTAATTTGGTAACAGTATCTTTTGCAATCAAGTTGTCTTTTTCCTTGATTTGTGCAAAAGCAATACTGTTTCCAAAAAATAAGGCAATCGAGCTTATAAAAAGGAGTTTACGCACTATCCTTTAATTAATTTAATGATTCGATTTAAGTCTTCTTGTGAGTGGAAAGGAATGGTTATTTTTCCTTTTCCTTTAGGGTCTACTTTTAAATCAACTTTGGTACCAAAATAGGAATTAAAACTATCTTGTTGTTCTTTGTCGATTTCAAAAGCTGAAGTTTTCGTTGGTAAATTGGGTTTCGGTAGTAAACTCTCGTGATAGTTCTTTACTAAAGCTTCTGTTTCACGAACCGAAAGATTTTGACTCACGATCTTTTGATACATCTGAGTTTGAACATCCAAATCCTCAATATTGATGATGGCGCGTCCATGCCCCATGCTGATAAAACCGTCGCGAATTCCTGTTTGAATAATGGGGTCCAATTTTAATAAACGTAAATAATTAGCGATAGTAGATCTTTTTTTACCTACTCTTTCACTCATTTGTTCTTGCGTTAATTGGATTTCGTCCATTAATCTTTGGTAGGAAAGAGCAATCTCAATAGGGTCTAAATCATGACGTTGAATGTTTTCAACAAGGGCCATGACCAAAGATTCGTTGTCATTGGCAATACGAATATAAGCAGGTATAGTTTTTAATCCTACTAAAACGGAAGCTCTTAAACGACGTTCTCCGGAAATTAATTGGTATTTGTTGAATTCTAATTTGCGAACAGTAATGGGCTGAATTACGCCTAATTCTTTAATAGATGAAGCCAATTCTCGCAATGATTCTTCATTGAAATTGGTTCGGGGCTGAAATGGATTTATTTCAATAGCATCAATTTCAAGCTCAATTATATTTCCAACAACTTTATCAGCATTTTTATCCTCAACTGATTTGATGTCATTTTCAGGATCTTTTAATAATGCGGATAAACCTCTACCTAGTGCTTGTTTTTTTATTGCTTTTGTCATAAAACTATTTGCTGTTTTTCTTAATTATTTCTTGGGCTAAATGAATATAGTTTACTGCTCCTTTGCTCGTTGCGTCATAATTAATGATGCTTTCACCAAAACTAGGTGCTTCGCTTAATTTGACATTACGCTGAATAATGGTTTCAAAAACCATGTCGTTAAAATGTTTTTGCACCTCTTCTAAGACTTGGTTGGAAAGCCTCAAACGAGAATCATACATAGTCAGTAGCAATCCTTCGATGTCTAAATCGGGATTGTGAATCTTTTGAATACTTTTTATAGTATTTAAAAGTTTGCCAAGACCTTCAAGGGCAAAATATTCACATTGAATAGGGATGATAACCGAGTCGGCAGCAGTTAATGCATTCAATGTTAGAAGTCCTAAGGAAGGGGCACAATCTATCAATATATAATCATATTCATCTTTGATGCTTTCTAAAGCTGTTTGGAGCATATACTCTCTGTTTTCTTTGTCGACCAATTCGATTTCGATGGCCACCAAGTCAATGTGAGAAGGGATAACTTCAACATTAGGAGCAGTACAGGCTAAGAGTGCTTCTTTTGGTGTATGGCTATGTTCGAGGATTTGGTACGTGCCAATTTCAACGGTTTCAACATCAATTCCCAAGCCAGATGTGGCATTGGCTTGTGGATCAGCATCGATTAACAAAACTTTTTTCTCTAAAACACCTAGTGAGGCTGCAAGATTTACGGAAGTTGTGGTTTTTCCAACTCCTCCTTTTTGATTAGCAATAGCAATGATTTTGCCCATATTCTTTTTTGAATTTTGAGCGGTAAAAATACAATTTTTTATGGTTAATGAAAATCTATTTAAAAACATTTGTGATACAATTTTTATTTTTTTTCGGTCTTATTTTGCTGTTTTTACTGTATAAATCTTGTTAAAAAATATCCTACTCCGTGATTTTCATGGTAGAGGAGCGCAAGGAGTTTTTTATAGGCAAGGATATTTAATGTTCAAAATCCAGTGGTTCAAGCATAGGAAAGGGGGGTGAATTTTTTTAGCAGAAATAATTCTTCAAAAAGATAGTTATTTATAAAAAGTATTTTATATTTGCACCCGCTAACGGGGTGTAGCGTAGCCCGGTTATCGCGCCTGCTTTGGGAGCAGGAGGCCGCAGGTTCGAATCCTGCCACCCCGACAAAATCCTTTCTGAGTTTCAGGAAGGATTTTTTGTATATATGGAATTTACAGTTTACATATTGTATTCAAAATTGGGATCAAGTTCAAAGGTTGGGGATTTTGTATAGAGTTTAGATAATCTGAATAAGAAGAAATCAATTTTTCTCGAAGCAATCCTAAAATCGGTATATTTGGCCCTAAGGGAAGCAACAAAAAAATGGTCAATGCCTTTTTTGAAATTGGAGAGTGGTTTTAAACTAACTTACCCTTTTGTTTTAAAAAGGGTCCGGTTATAAAAACCGAAGCCTTAACTTTTCAACTTACACTCTTTTGGGATAGTGTCAAAAATGTTAATTTTTTTTTTTTTTGTTTATGTTATTTTTTTTTCATAATTTTATTGTTAAAGTTTGTGTTTTTACAAATACAAAGTAAGAAAAACTCAATAAAAGAAATAAATTTAGAAATATTTAAAAATTGCTATTAATTAAATAAACAATTATCAAGCTTTGCAATTGTTTTATTTAGGCTATTTTTAAATCTCATTCGCCATTTAAGAATAATATTTGAAAGTAAAAAAATCACCAACAAAACAATTCTAAATGACAATTAATGTAAAACGTTTAGTTAACTTTTTCTCCCCCGATCCAAAACGCGTAATTGTAAGATTTTTTATGCCTGGAGGCGAAGAGCGAGCCAAGAAAATTATTAGTCGAATAAACAATCTGGAAGAAGAAGATGCTCTACAAGTACTAAATCAAACGCTTAGAGATTTTAGTAATCGACACCGAAATATTACCAAAATATTTCTCAATCATTTTGAAAAAGTTTCTTTTTTATTTGAACAAATAGGCCTTGATCCACATACTTTATCTAAAGAAAGAAAGTTATTAATAGGTGCCTATTTTACTCATGAGTATTCTATTGAGTCTGCTGCCTTTTTTAACCCTTCAATGGTTGAGGATCCGGATCAATCCCATTTAGAAAATGGACAAAAGCGTGTGATAGTTAGCTTTAGGGCCACAGGTGAAGGTCATGTATCTTCTATCGGATTTAGAAGCGCTATCGTTGATAAAGAAAATAATCTCTTGTTCAGTCCAGTTAGCAAATTAGTGGAAATTGCAGAAACAATTCAATTGCACGAATACAACAAGAAAGACTTCATTCATAAATTACTTGACATGAATTTTTCTGACACCAAAACAATTTATGCTATCCTGACTCCTTTAAATGATTCGTTTTTGTTTAGAGATTTACTTAACAACATCAATCAATTTATAAAAAACAACACCCTTACTGTACATGACAATACCATTTTAAAAGCGATTAGATTTACTGCAAATGCGCAATACAAAATAAGTTTTTCACTTGATACTTCTTTAAGCGAAAGAGTAATTTTTCCCGTTACAGATTCTGAAAGCAATGGAATTGAAGACGCTAGGTTTGTAAAATTTATCGAGGAGGACAATACTACAAAATATTACGCAACTTACACCGCTTATAATGGCTATGTAATTATGCCTCAACTTATTGAAACTCATGATTTTTATACCTTTACGGTAATGCCGATTTATGGTAAAAATGCTCAAAATAAAGGCATGTCACTTTTTCCTAGAAAGATTAACGGGAAATATGCTATGCTTTCAAGGCATGATGGTGAGAATAATTATCTCATGTATAGCGATTCTATTAATAATTGGGATGGAGAAGCTATTTTATTGCAAGAGCCTAAATTTCCATGGGAATTTGTACAATTAGGAAACTCCGGATCACCTTTAGAAACTGAAAAAGGCTGGCTAGTTATCACTCATGGCGTGGGAGCGATGCGTCGCTACGTTTTGGGTGCTATATTATTAGACCTAGAAGATCCCTCACAAATGATTGCACAACTAAACACGCCACTTCTAGTCGCTAATGAAAACGAAAGAGAGGGATATGTCCCCAATGTAGTTTACTCTTGTGGCTCTATGATACACAATGATAGTTTAATAATTCCTTATGCAATGAGTGATACAAGCTCAGGATTTGCCTGTATAGAATTACAAGAACTATTCGCTGAAATGCTTACTAAGCAACCAACTCTAGAAACGCAAAAGAAACAAATTCTACTAGTTGAAGATGACATCTTTAGCGCCACAATTGTAGAAAAAATACTGATGGATGCGGGATATGACGTAGAAGTTGCTAATGACGGATTAATTGCATTAGTGAAAGTGGGAGAAAAAACCTTCGATTTAATTTTAACTGATGTAAACATGCCCAAATTTAGCGGATTTGAGTTACTAGAATTTCTACAAAAAAACAATTTAAAAACACCCGTGGTACTTTTAACAGGCCGCACGGATAATAATGATAAAATAAAAGGCTTACAATTAGGTGCTACAGAGTATCTTAACAAAACCATTAGTGCCGAGTTATTGCTTGCTAAACTTGCCAATATCCTAAGCGACTAATTTATTGCGTATTATTATTTTTACAACTATCCGGTAACGCATACCTAGGCTCAAAATATTGAGAACATACCATGCATCACTATTCCTTTGCGATCAAAATTTCAAACAAAAGATTAAGTGTGTATTATTTTCAAAAAAGGGATGCTTCTATCAAATTAAATCAAGAAAATCCCTGTTATTTTCATCATAAAAAAGAGCAAATTAGGTTAATGATGTAGTAGTAAGCACTTGTTTTTCAAGCGGAACAGGTGATTTTTTCTGAATAGGTAATCCTACTTTTCTATCTCGCTCAGCTTCCCAAAGGGTTAGATAAGACATAAGATATGATAGGGTACTTTCTGCTCCTTGATTTCTATTCACACAGGTATCCTCTAATCCGTCACTACAGCCTTTTGTATCATTGTCATATAAAGGAATTCCTAAATCATTGTTCCCCATAAACCAAGTAAAAGCAATTTGCATTTTACTATAATACAAAGCTTCTTTAGTGACTTTCCAGGCTTTATAATACACCTTCACCAAAGCCATCGCATCTATAGGCTGTTGTCCGGTTGAAGATACTTTGGACTGACCTTTGTAATACCAAGAATTACCAACAAGCGAAATAAAACCATTTTTGAAACATTGCTGATCTAAAAAAAGAGTGGTTTCCTTGGCTAAAACTAATGTTTTTTTATCATGAGTTATAGCATAGGATTCCCATAAAGCCAAAGGCAAAACTGCATTCTCATAGGACAAGACAGGTTCAAACCATAACCAATCAGGCTCTTTTTCTGCCGAATATTGCAAGGTTAACTTATTTGTGAGCGCATTTAACATAAACATTAATCTTTCATTGTCTGGGTATCGCATTAAAAAATTACAAATACCTATTATTGTAGTAGCTAAAGCTCTTATCGATTTTAGATTTTCGAAATGATCTAACGCTTTAAAAAAGATATCTTTTGCAAATTGAAAGTGACTATCATTTGGCGCTAGTTTAATCAAATACCCCATAGCCCATATCGTTCGCCCAAAAGCATCCTCAGATCCATTTTCGTCTAAAAACTTCTTATCAAAACTCATATCGTTATGAAACCTACCGTCTTCTAACTGCATGAGCTTAATATATTGCAAATAAACGTCTGCTAATCGAATAGATAATCTATCCAAACCAAGTTCGTATGCCTTTAATACCAAAATCAAAGCTCTTGCATTATCATCTAAACAATATCCCTCTTTATAATCGGGGACCGAATAATTAGCGTGCTCCACTATACCCGTAGAATCAGTTAAACGATGTATGTGATCTAAACTAAATTTTGGCAATTGACTGAAATCAGTACTCAAACTTGTATCCTTGATTTCCACTGGAGCTGCAATGATTTTGGCCAATACTTTTTTATATAGGAACCCAATTTTATTCCAATACATTTCTTTTCCGTAGTCATAGGCTTTTTCTTTTATGGCAGTAATTTTTTTGGGAGATGCCAAAAGACCGGAAACTTTTTTTGCCAAATCCTCAGAATCACCAAAACCAAATATCACTCCCCTTCCGTTTGCCAGCAATTCTTTTGCATACCAAAAAGGAGTAGACAAAATACAGGCACCTGCACCTAATGCATAAGAAATAGTGCCACTAGTAATTTGACATTCATTCAAATAAGGAGTAATATAAACATCTATAGTTTGCAAAAAAGTTTTCAATTCATCCTCATCAATAAATTCTTCTTCAAAGATTACATGGGAAGCCACACCGTTTTCATGCGCTAATTTTTTCAGATAATCTCTATATTCTTCACCACAGTGTCGTTTTACATTTGGATGTGTCTGCCCCATTACGACATAAATCAAATCAGGATGTTGAACTACAACTTCTGGTAATGCATTAATAACTGTTTCAATTCCTTTACTTCTCCCTAAAAAGCCAAACGTGCTCATCACTTTTTTTCCAGGATAAACAAACCTTGTAGGTGCATTCTTCATAGTTGAAAAATCAGGAACTCCGTGATGAATGAAAGAAATTTTCGAAATAGGAATTTCATATATTGTATTTAAAAAATGTATGGCAAGTTTGCTCATCACTATCATTTTCTGTGACAACTCCCCTAATTTTTTAATAATTTGTTTCTCATGATATGAAGGAGTTTGCAACACAGTATGAAGTGTTGTCACCACGGGCACTTTCAATTGTTTCACAAGTGATAAAACAAATACACCACTTTCACCTCCAAAAATACCAAACTCATGCTGAACAATACATAGATCAACATTGGATTGGTTAATGTAATCTGCTGCTACCAAGTAATCTTCTTTTTCTTGCTGTCTTATAGTATGTTTTACAATTTCGGGATAATTGTAATCATTACCATTATCGTTTATTGCTACTATAAACACCTCGTCAACCGCTGAGGCGTCATTAGCATTTATAATTGAATTCGTAAGATTTACTGTAAATGTAGCGATACCACATTTTCTGGGGAGATAATTTCCTAAAATTGCAATTTTCATAATGTATACATTTGTTTAAATACTTTTTTTAAACGCTAAAACCAAAAAAATAGAAAAGCTTTTTCTATTAAAAATTAGACTTGATAATTCTATATATAATTACTAAAAATTAAACAACTTAAAACAAATGAATAAAAACACTTGTGGGTTTAAATATATTTCTAAAATTTTACTATACTTTCTTCGAAGATAAAAAAATACTAAATATTGACAAGAAAAATAGGCCAAAAAAAAAAATTGAATTTTATACCACAAAAAACAAATAACAACCGGTTTGAAGAAATTAGTTTATTTAACCCGTTGGGTGTAATTATTTAAGGTAAATAAATATTGATTAGATATTGGTCAAGATGCTGAAATTCAGCATCTTGAAGTTGTTAAGCAAACCAATATCCATGTCAAATATATTTGAAAATTATTTTAGAGTTTTAGAAGTTATAAGTTCTTTGAATTGTGAATCAGAATTTAAATCAGGAATTGGTCGGAAATGAAAAATGTCTGATATAGAGGTAGTTGCTTTAAGTTTAACTGCGGAATTTATGTCTATTGATAGTGAAAATTCACTTTTTAAACAGATTACCACAAAGGAAATTCCAAATTTAATTGAACGAAGTCAGTACAATAAACGAAGAATAAAATTGTTTTTGTTTTCCGAAGAAGTTCGAACAAAACTAGCTTGTCAATTTTTGAAATTTGAAGACTATTTCGTTGTGGACAGTATGCCGTTGGAGGTTTGTAAATTTTCCCGTCATAACAGAGCTAAAATCTGTAAAGAAGATTTTGAAACTGCTCCATCGAAAGGATTTTGTGCTTCTCAAAATAATTGGTTTTATGGTTATAAACTTCACGGGGTTTGTTCGGTTTCGGGAGTTTTTCATTCTTTGGATATTACAAAATCAGAGGTTCATGATGTTCATTTTTTGAAAAATATAAAACAACAAATGTCTGATTGTGTTTTACTTGGTGATAGAGGTTATTTGTCAGAGTCAATCCAATTGGACTTGTTTCAAACGGCAAATATCAAATTGGAAACAACCAAAAGAATCAATCAAAAAGATTATAAACCACAACCGTATATTTTTAGAAAAACTAGAAAAAGAATCGAAACACTTTTTTCTCAACTCTGCGACCAATTCTTAATTAGAAGAAATTATGCTAAAAGTTTTGAAGGTTTTAAAACAAGAGTTTTGACAAAAATAATAGCTTTGACTCTGGTTCAATATATCAATAAATTTATCTTTGATAGACCAATAAATAATATCAAAAATCAAATAATTTAATTACACCCAACGGGTTTATCTTTATAAATGTATGAAGAAGGAATCTATTCTTTTATTAATTTTAAAGAGATCTATAGCTGTTATATTTAACCTTTAAATTCATTCTCATTTGTGCATCTAAAATGTGATATTTGCAGATTGAAATAAATTTAATTATTGAATTAAAGACAAACACCCTATAACATAAAGGGGCTCATAATCTATAAATTAACATTATAAACCCAAATTCCGCATTAGAAATTAATAACCTGAACTCGTTTAATAATTTAGGTTGAAAACATTGCACAAAAAAGTAAAATTTAGTGTGTTTAAATCTCTGGTAATTAAATATTTAGCTAAATTATACCTTGTGATTTGTTTCTTTAAAATTAATGATATTTTCTCTATTGTTGATGAATTTTGTAAAGATTTTGAAAACACTACACAACCTTTTCTGCTAGGAAAACTTTCAAAACGTCCTTCGATTATTTCAATGTCAGAAGTAATTACAATTTATTTACTTTTCCATTTGAGTGGTTTTCGCTGTTTCAAGCTCTATTTTATTTTTATGTTCAAAAGCATATGCAAAATGAGTTTCCAAATACAGTTTCATTTAATCGTTTTTTAGAACTGATGCTAAGTGTTCTTTTACCAATGACTATTTTTGCAAAAACATATTGTTTAAGCAGTTGCACAGGAATTTCTTTTGTAGATTTAACTCCAATAAGAATTTGTAAAAATAAAAGAATCATTAGAAATAAAGTATTCAAAGGCACTGCCACTACAGGTAAATCTACAATGGGCTGGTTTCATGGCTTCAAGCTGCATATCATTATCAATGACAAAGGAGGATTATTAAGCTTTGCTGTGACTCAAGCTAATGTAGATGATAGATAACCACTTAAAAATGAGGGCTTTTTGTATGCTATTTTTGGAAAGTTATTTGGTGACAAAGGGTATATAAGCGAAAAACTTTCTCAATTATTATTTGTTGATGGAATCCAGTTAATTATAAGCATTCGTAGTAATATGAAAAATAGTTTGATGGAAATGAGTGGTAAAATTTTACTTCGTAAACGCTCAATAATCGAGACAGTTAACGATGAACTTAAAAATATCTGTCAAGTTAAACATTCTAGACATCGTTCATTTACAAACTTTTTATCAATTCTTATGGCTGGAATAATTGCTTATAATTTTCTACCTAAAAAGCCTTCTTTAAAATACGAAATAGTTAAAACCTACCAATTATCGGTCTTTTATTAATCGAGTTCAGGTTAATAGTTAAATTGTGGTTTAAAATCCTATTGCGTAGCATTAAAAAAAAAGAGCTATTGAATTTGATATATCCTATACCATTAAAGAGATTACGCCTTGGGGTGGAATGGTTTTTTTGAAGCAAATGCTTGGTAAAATTGGCTTTAGAGAGCAGATTGTCCAATGTAAAGACTTGCCCCAGCCCAAATCTAACAGAGGTCACAAAGTAACCACGATAATTGAGGCATTTGTGACCAGTATTTGGTGTGGAGCTAATCGATTTATGCACACCGAAGTCACTCGACACGATGTTGCATTAGGTAGAATATTTGACTGGGAAGAGATTCCAGATCAAGACACTTACAAAAGGTTCTTTGGCAAATTTAGCCAAGCAACGAATCAAGCAGTGAGCAATCATTTTTACTCGTGGATATTTGATAATTTCAAATTTGATTATTTTACTTTGGATATAGACTCATCTGTAATGACACGTTACGGCCAGCAAGAAGGAGCCAAAAAAGGATATAACCCTTCTAAAAGAGGGCGAGTATCCCATCATCCACTGATTGCTTTTATTGACGATGTAAAACTTGTTGCTAATATGTGGCTTCGTAGCGGAGATACTTCATCGGCTAATAATTTCCTGGCCTTTCTAGAAGATACTTTATTCAAACTCAAAAACAAAACTATTGGTTTAATACGATTAGACAGTGGTTTTTTTCAATCTGATATTTTGGATTATTTGGAACAAAAAACAATCGATTATATTATTGCTGCTAAATTTACGCACCCCATCCAAAGAGTTATTCACGATAGTACCAATTGGATTACATTAGACACAGGGATTGAAATTTGTGAACAAATGTACCAAAGTAATTCTTGGGTGAAATCAAGAAGAATGGTAATTGTTCGACAAAGAATAAAAGACAGGCCCAAAGCTCCCGGTAAACAACTCTCTCTTTTTTCGGAAGAAGAAATCTTCAAAAATTACAGGTATTCTGCCTATGTAACCAATATGAAATTAGCACCCGCAGAAATTTGGAGACTTTATAGAGGAAGAGCCAATGCCGAAAACAGAATCAAAGAATTGAAATATGACTTTGGATTCGATAGTTTTAATCTAAAAGATTTTTTTGCCACCGAAGGGGCATTAATCTTTGCAATGATTGCATACAATCTGATGTCGCTCTTCAGAACTTTTGTATTACAGGAAATGACTCAAAAAACGTTATCTACTTTGAGGTACAGAACCTTTGCAATAGGAGCCTATTTTGAAAAACAGAATGACAAAATTGTCCTAAAAATTGCTTTAAACAAGAAACGGAGAGCTTGGTTTGGGGGACTTTGGAATCATTCAAAAAATTTTAATTATCCCTTTGGGATTTCTAATGTATACTCTGGGTTAAATTATGTAATATTTATAACAATAATTATTATATTTACATAACTGATAACCAAAAAAACATCCCTTGATTAGAGAAAAATCCAACAAATATCTTCTCACTGCCTTGTTATTTGGAGTGGTTTTCCATTCGAGTGCCATATTTTACACTCTTGACAACACTTACGACGCACTTATTCACTTATTTTTCGGAAATCATTACGCTCATAGTTGGTTCGAACCATGGAATTATAGTTGGTATACCGGATTTACCGTAATGGGTTATCCGCCATTGGTGCATCAAAGTATTGGTTTGTTGTCGTTAATTGGTGGGTTAAAATTTGGTTTGTATACTGTAGCCATCATTGGCATCATACTTTTTATCACAGGAGTGTATCGTTTTTCACTACTCATGACGGGCAATAAAAACGTTGCAGGATACGCATCACTTTTGGCTATTTTTTCTTCTTCTTTTGTTGAAACCCTGCATGTTTTTGGACAATTACCCAGTATTGTGGGCATTTCGGTTTTGATGCATGCTTTACCTGAAATTTATAATTGGATTAAAAAGGGTAAGAAAAAAAGTTTCTTCAACGCAGTGTCATTAATAGCAGTTACCGTTTGCTCGCACCATGTTACGCCTTTGTTCGGAATGATATTCTTCATACTGCCCTTAATTGGCACAGCGGTCATGGATGCCGCACGAGATAAAGTGGAGAATTACAAAAAGGTCACCTTTAAAATTTTCATAATCACGGCCATTCAACATTTAAAGCGAATGATTTTGTTTGGGGGTACCGCTGTCTTTTTAATAGTTTTTTGCATCCTTCCTTACTGGATCAATTCTAAAAAAAATCCAATAACTCAAGTGCCTATTCCTCATGGTAGCAGAGATAATTTCATTGAAGTTACCTCATCAGGACTGATGTTTTTTGTTATTCCGTGGGGAGTTTTGTTGTTTTTATTGCCTTACTTTTTTTATCGCTATTTTAGTAAACGTTACCTCTTTTTTGGGTTATCCTTTTCGTTATTAGCCTTATTAGGTACTGGAGGAACAACACCTATACCATTAAAAATTTTGGGAGACAATGCTTTCAACATTCTAACGTTAGACCGTTTTACTTTATGGGCAACGTTCATGAGTTTGCCACTTTTTGGCGAATTGATTTATCGATTGGTTGAAGGTGATTTGCGAGATAGTTTAGAAGCAAAATTTGGCTCGGTTTATTACAAAATTGTAACGGGACTTTTTGCAGGCGCTTTTTTATTGATGGCAATTTTCACAATCACGCTTAGCTATTTTCGTCCCTTACAGCCTCAAAAAATCAATACGCTTCCTATTGTCAATTTCTTAAATCAAGATCAACATGACAAATGGCGTTATTTGCCTTTAGGATTTGGCGATCAAATGGCAGTGTTATCCTATCAAACCAGAGCCATGACTGTTGACGGAAATTATCACTCCGCCAGACGTCTCCCAGAATTAACCTCTAGAGCCATCGAACGTTTAGAAAATTCAAAGTTTAGAGGACTCGAAGGCATCGGGTCATTACAACAATTTTTGACCGTTCCCGAAAAATACAATCTGAAATATGTCTTTTCCAATGATAAGTTTTACGATCCTATTTTGTACTTCTGTGGATGGCATCGCTTGTCACAATTAGAAAATGGCATCATGGTTTGGGAAAAACTTAATGTTCCTCCTTTGTCCAAAATTTTACCTTTTGAAGAAGTGCCGGTTTACCAAAAATTACTTTGGGCTATCACGCCTATGGCGACAGTGCTTATTGCTTTCATCCTAAATATTCAAATGATTTTTTATCAGGCATTGAAAATAAAACTCCTTGTGCAACCTGATTTTCTAAAATATTCCCTTAAATATGATCATTTTTCTAATAAGATACTCACCTTTATGCACATTTGGGTGATTCTAATTATAGGAGTTTTGTCGTATTGCATTTTTCTTTTTTACATCAATAACACAGCTCAAATTAGCCCAAAAAATGTAGTAAAAGCATATTATGACGCCTTAGATTACAAAGAATTTGAAAAAGCCCATTCTTATTTGGACCCTACCTTTCATAAATCTTTATCCCAATTTATGTTAGAAACTTCCGTACAAGATGGTATTTTAAATTCTTATGCAAAACTCGATGCTATTGATATGAAGATTACTAATCTTTCTGCCAATAGAGCCAAAATTAAAGTGTTTACAAAATGGATAACTCCAGTACGAAAATTATCCAAAGAATACCTGCATGAAGTCATAAAACGTAAAGGAAAATGGTTCATCATTCCAAATAAAATTGATTTAGACATCCCTCCTGATCAATTTGTAGCCAATAATACAACTGAGTATTACAAACACGGAAGACGCGCTGTATCTACTCAAGTTACCTATCATGAGGACATTTTAAAACAACCTGTCCTAGAAATCTTATCGGCAAAACTCATCTACTTTAAAGGCGAATACATCATCATTGGAGAACTACAAAACGTAGATGACTTACCCGCAGATGTGGTGTTGAAATCGACACTATACAACAAAAACAATAAAATGGTGGCTACATTCAACTCCAAATATGAAATCAAACACAAACTCTTACCCAAAGAAATTACCAGTTTCAAAGTCAATTTTGAAGATATCGCTTGGGCAAAAAAAACAGATATCAAACCAAAAACTTTTGATCCAACCGAATTTACTCCTGCAGAGCTCAACGATAAACCTTTTACTTTTGATATTCAAAGTGCCGGAAACGTTGCCATAACCGATTTATACAATCAAGTAGCCCTATCTGAATTAACCATTGAAGAAAATCACCTCAAAGGCACACTCTTTAATTACGGAATACAAGAAAGTACTATTCCGGAATTACTGATTTCCTATTATGACCAAAACAAAGAACTTATCTATGTGGATCATTTTTTCTTGGGAGATGGAGTAAGAGTGGAACGCAAAAATTATTTTGACTATGAACTTAAAAATTTAACCCACTGTAAAGTCATCCTTTCGAGTCTAAAAAATTGTTTTGTAAACGGCTTGAGTAACGCCTCAATTTCAGAAGCTATTGTACCAAACAGAAACAATACACATGCTCCACAACAACTGCAAAAAGTAAAAGGCAGAGGTTTTAGCTATATTAAAATTGAAATCAATAATTTCATAGGTAATCCAAGATAATGAAAAAAAGCTATTACATCATACTCAGCAGTATCTTGTTGTTCCTTTTAGGATTTGGATACTCATTGCCGGATAGAAAACCAGTATTCCAATTCCAAGAATCACCTACGCCTCCTATTGCAGGACATCCTCTTACATTGGCCTTCAAAAGTAATCTTAGTAATCTAAAACCTGAATTATTTATTATCCATTCCTACGGAAAAACAGTTTTAGAAGCTACAGAAAAAAACAACACTTATCTCTTTGCACTGCCCCAAAGCTTTTATTGCAAAACGGGTAATATATCTTGGTTTTTAATTGTAAAAAACCAAACCCTTCAAAAAGGAATTCTTAAAATAGAGCCCAATGACGCGACAAAAACGGAGATAGAAAACTATTTAGGCCCCAGAACCATATTGGCAGGCGGGAAGGAATTTACAATGCTCGTAACCATCCCAACAGACGCTTATGATAATCCTAAAAAAGATCAAACTAACGTACTAGTGAAATATCAATTTTTAGAAAATATAACAACTACTCTTTTAAAAACGAATTTTTTCATCACCTGGTACTCCATCTATTCACCTAACAAATCCGGAAAATTATTAGCTTCATCAGAATGTGAAAAGATAGCCACTAAAGAAATTGAGACCGAAATTTATCCGAATATCCCTACTAATTTCACGATATCGTTTGACAGAAACCACAGCTTTGCAGATGGCAATCATTTTACCAAGTTTAGTACTTCCCAGATAAAAGACACCTACGGCAACATCATCAGTGATGGCACCCTAGTTTCCTTTATAATTAGAACAAAAAATGACTACATCCTAAAAAGTTTTGGGGCAACTATCAACGGAATCGCTACAGCAACTATCTTACACCCTGATCATGCAGAAAAATATAACGTTAAAGGATATGTAACCGGTATTGCAGAAAGTAATGATCTTTTCATCACTTATGCTCCAGTAATTACTACCTTTCAATATCAATTTTCTAAAGATCATAGAACACTCAAAGTAGGACCTTTAAAAAGTTTTATGAAACAATTAGTACCCGACGGCATCAAAGTAGTGGTAAAAGTGTTCCATAAAAATATGCTCCGTAACACCATTCAAGAAGAAACCACCAATGGGGTTGCTACATTTAATTTTTTAAAAGAATATTACCCCTTAAAAAAATATAGCTTCGAAATCACTACCATGGGAATCACTAAAAAAACAAAAACACTAAACTATGAGTCTCATCAATAATAAAAATATCATCCGATTAGTGTTATTAAGTTCCTTTGTTTTTATAAACATTCTCTTATTATATGGATTAAGTAACGTCTTAGAATTTCTAAATTCAGGCGCTGATAGAAAAAATATTCTCCACTTAGAAAAAGAAACCATCAATACTTATCTTCCGAAAGTAATTTGGGAAAAAATCGACAATGAAGGCCGTGTCATGGAGCCTAATACCTTACAAATTTTAGAAAAACATTACCTCCTTTCTTGGTACATAAGAAACAATGCCTTTGAAGAAAATAAAAAAAATGGTATCGAAGATTTTTATACCAAAAGCTCTAGAGCCAATTTATTTAAAACAATAGATTACAATAAAAAAAATAACATCCACATTGAAAGTACCACGATTGAACATCATCCCAGAATAGAATTTTATAGTGCCGATGGACAACAAATTGCTTTAACCGATAAAAATGTAATCGAATTTCAACATGTTTACAAAGACAAAAACCTGATAGCTGAAATTCAAGATACGGCTACTTACAAAATTGTCTTCCTATTAGAAGATGGATTTTGGCGCATTCGCCACTTTTATAAAGCGCCAAAACTTCCATTTTTAAAAGACACGCTTCCCACGCTTTCCGAATTTAAAATCGTAGGCAAAAAAATAAAATTCAAATCCAATGATTTTGTCATCAAAGGCATCAATTATTATCCAAAAAACGCGGCCTGGGACATGTTCGGAAAATCATTCCAATTAGACACGATTGCAAAAGATTTTGATATTATTAGCCATGCTAAATTGAATACCATTCGAATTTTTATTCAATATGAAGATTTTGGTAAAGCGGATGTAAAACCAGAAAAATTAAGAAAATTAAAAGCAATTTTGGACTTAGCCGAACACAAAAAACTAAAAGTTATTGTGACATTATTTGATTTTTATAGCGATTATTCTTTAAAAGATTGGTCCCTAACATTACGACATGCTGAAAAAATTGTGTCCACTTTTAAGTTACATAAAGCCATATTAGCATGGGATTTAAAGAACGAACCCAATTTAGATTTTGAAAATCGCGGCAAAGAAAATGTCCTCCATTGGCTAGAGCAAATGGCCACCTTAATTAAAGAAAGTGACCCTAATCATCTAATTACCATTGGCTGGTCAAACTCCACAGAGGCCACTCATTTAAAAAACAAAGTAGACTTTATTTCGTATCATTTCTACAATGCAATTAGTGATTTTGAAAATGAACAAGCTCAACTTAATAAAAAAACCTCTAAACCTATTGTCGTACAAGAATTTGGAATCCCCTCCTATAAAGGAATTTGGAATTGGAATGGATACAACGAGGAAGAACAAGCACAATATCATAAGCAAATGCAACTTCTTTTTAAAAAAAACAACGTCGCTTTTATGTCATGGACACTGTATGATTTTCCAAAAGTCCCTGATATTGTAGCGGGCAAATGGCCTTGGCAAAAATTAAGACAAAAAAAATTCGGTTTTATAAATGAGAAAGGAATCAAAAAAGCCGCCTTCCAGTACATCAATCACTAAATATTTTGGTGCTATCCCTTATTAAGTAGCCAAGAAAATAGAAGTAAAAATTTCTCCAATAGTTATTAAGAAAATTAATTTAATAGTAAAAAACACTCGATAGCAGCAACAACCGTTTAAATCCTATATTTTAATTTAGCCTTGCGTAGCTATTTCTCTAGTTTTATCGTTTAAAGTTGTAACTATTTTCGTAAATTAGACATTGATTGTCAATGCATTAGTCCCGTAACATTTATAAAACCTACCCATGAAAAACTCAGCTAAATTACTGCTTCTTTTAGTATTAATGCCTGCCCTACTGTTTTGTCAAAACATGCAATCTGGATTTTCGAATTTAGAAAAAGGAGAATTTGATCAAGCTGAAATTTTTTTCAATACTATTTTAAAAGAATATCCTCAAAATAAGACCGCGAGGCTTTGTTATGCCAGAGCTGTGGGATTAAACAAAGACCCACAAAAAGCGCTAGCCTTATTCACAACCTTAAGAGCCGAATATCCAGAGGATCTCGAAATAAAACTGAATTATGCTGAATCGTTACTTTGGAATAAAAAATTTGATGACGCAAAAGTTTTTTATAAAGTACTCGTTACGGATTATGAAAGCAATTTTGTAGCTCATTTAGGCTATGCAAATACCCTTTCAAATTTAAAAGAATACAACGAAGCCTTGCAACAAGTCAATAGAGCACTTGAAATTTCTCCAGGCAATCAAGGAGCATTAGTCTCCAGAAAATACATAAAATTAGGCTACGCAAACGAAAAAATAAGCGACAAAGAATATAATAAAGCGGAACAATTTTATGACGAAATACTAAATGATTTTCCCGGAGATAAAGAAACTTTATTGAATAAAGCCAATTTGTATTTAATCACAAAAAATATTGCCAAAGGTAAAAGTACTTACGGCATACTTTCGAAAGAAAATCCAATACTTGCCTTAAACGGACTTTCTTTACTTGAACATCTAGATGGAAAAGAAAAAAAAGCATTAGAATATTCCAATAAAGCGATCAGCGAACTTTCGACTTCAACACCAATTGAATTAATCAAACAAACACAAGAACGTAATGTTCAAGCCTTAATTTGGAACAAAAAATACACACCAGCAGCAAATAAAATTGATGAATTAACCAAAACTTACCCTAATGAAAACTGGGTTTTATCCTTAGCCGCCACCCTTGCTATCTATAAAAGTGAATTTAATAGTAGTATTTCAAATTATTCCAAAATACTCGAAAATGATAACAAATCCTTTGATGGTAATCTAGGAATTGCCAACGCTTTTTATGCCTCAGGAAAAACAGACGATGCTGTTAAAGCAGTATATCAAACACTTGAAATCTTTAAAAAACAAAATGATGCCACAAACTTTTTAAATAAGATAAAGGAGGATTATACACCCTACTTGGAAGAAAAAATAAGCTATTCATTTGATAATGGAAATAATACAGCCCAATCATTTAAAACTTTGTTATTCTTTCCAATATCTACAAAATGGGCAGCAAGTGCTACCTACCAATTTAGAAAAACCGGAAATTCACAAACAGACATACAGGCAAATTCAAATGATTTTTTATTGGCTTTTGAATATAAATTTCATCCTAAAATAAGTTGGAATTTTGAAGGAGGGGTAACTACAGCTAATGCAACCGAAATTAGTTATTCTCAACCTCTTTTTCATTCATTTTTCAAAATAAAACCATACAAATTGCAAGATTTAGAAGTGGGATACAAAAGAGAAGTTCAAAATTTCAATACCGATTTAATTGAAGAGAAAATAGCAACGAATAATTACTATTTCAATTTTAACCTTTCTAGTAATTTTAACCTGGGCTGGTTTACACAATATTTTTTTACAACTCAAACGGACGACAACACAAGAAACTTACTTTTCACCTCACTTTACTACAACATTCTTCCAAAACCTGCTGCCAAAATAGGATTAAATTATCAATACATTAGCTTTAAAAACCAAGTTCCAAACACCTATTTTAGTCCCAGTAAATTCAATGCTTTTGAAATTTTTATAGATTGTTTGAAAGATGAAAAAATAAGCTTAGCCAAAGAATGGTTTTACAGTGCCAATGCGGCCACGGGCTTCCAATTTATTGAGGACAATAAAAAACAGTTTACCTACCGAGTACAAGCTAAAATTGGCTATAAATTCTCTAATAGATTACTAATGAATTTATACGGCGGACGAAGCAATATCGCATCGGTTACTGTGGCTGGATTTACGTACACTGAATTCGGATTACGAATAAAATGGTATTTGTACAAACTTCCACTTTTTAAATTATAGGGCTAGCTTTTTTATTACCCTCAAAATCCTAACCATTTTTTTCAAGGTAAGATGTTGGCAACATAAATTATAGTATTTAATTCCGATTTCGACTTACACAATTTCGCTAGCAATTTACAAATCAATATTCTCGCTAAGACGCAGTATTCATATTGCTTTCTTTTCGGCTTTGTTAGAAATCAGTATAAAGCATAACAGTATTTAGTTCTAATTATTCAAATCTAAAAGTTGTTAAACCCAGAATCCAATAAAAAAAACCACCTTTTGTGCATAAAAGGTGGCTTTCAACATTACTACAAAATAACTAATTAATCAATTCACTATGAACTTGTTACTGTATTTTTTATTCTCTTTTGTGGTGACTTCAAAAAAGTAAATTCCTTTATTTAGGTTGGCTACATTTACCTTCACTTCATTAGAATCCGTTTTTTGATTGTAGTTTTGAATCAAATTACCTAAAACTCCGATAATTTTAATCGTAGCTTCTTCTGTAAATTCAGGAAGTACTATTGTGGTTTCTAATGAACATGGGTTAGGATAACTGAAAATTTTGTTCGTGGCTAAAGAAAATTCATTTATTCCTAAAGTGCCGTTTGTCGATAACCTCAAATCATTGATGGCTATGGCAAAACTTTGAAAGGAAGCATAATCGCCAATAGTAGAAAAAACAAATCCTTTTAATTTTTCATTGTTAAAGCTTTGTCCTTGCGCATTTTTAAAATCTGCTAGACTAATACTCAATTCTTTGGCGGTGAGGTTCGGATCTACTTGAAGACGGTATCGTTTATTCCAATCTGTCAAATTTTCTGTAACTAGCACCATTTCTAGCGCTTTGCTATTCACTACTTTAAATTTCACATAAGAAAAACCTGTTGCGTCAAGTACTAATTCTCCAGGAAGTAAATTTCTGAATAAGTTTACTGTACCTTTAACCGTACCTTCCACTTTGACATCTCTTTCTACTACATAGTCATTTAAATTAGCTTTACTAGAAGCCTCTTCTTTGGATACTTTTGTCGCTTTATTGTTAATTTCGAATTTTGTAATTACAGTTTCGGCAGCCTGATAATCTAATCCCCAAGGGCCATCAGCCATATAGGCTGCATCAAATTTTGACGAATTATTTTCTTGAATAGAAAGTCCTAAATCGAATAAATATCCTGTATCTACTTCAATACTTTCAGTGTAGCTTCCATTTAAAGTTAAGTTTTTAGAAAAATTCTCGATAGTAGAAAATTCCGTTACTTTTTTGTTGCCTGTAAATACTACTGAGGTCGCTTTAGATTTATTGACTAACGATAGGGTTAGCTTTCCGTCTTTGTAAGCACCTTTTCGAATAAAAACAGCAGGGATTTTATCAGATACCACATCTTGCGTTAGTGTAGCTTTGGCTTTAAATTCTTTGATGATACTATTTGTAATACTGCAAACTTGTCCCATATTCATTCCCCAAACTTGAAAATTGAAATAGTCTCCTTTGGGATATTGGCTCAAATTCCAATAACTCTGCAATTTTGCAGTTCCATTTGGATTGAGAATTGAGAAATGCAATGCATATTCAAGAGCTCCGTTTTCTCTTTTTATTTTGCTCATAATCATCTCATAATCATCTATAGTAATAGTCCTAATATCTTCTAACGAAGAGTTGTTTAAACGATCACAAATTGCTTTTGAATGACTGTATACTTCTGTTTTAGTGGTAGTTGCAAGAACCGCTGCTACTCTTTCATTGGTTTGATAATAATCTACTGAAAATACTTCAGTAGCATTAGTTATATTTTTTAGATCATTGGGGCTAGAAACATTACTAGTTTCTGAACGGTACATAGCAGTTATTGGTAATAAGGAATTAATAGCAATTCCTGAATTACTCTTAGCTGCTATACTGGATTTAATGTATTTTTTTTGAGTTTCTTTTTTATCATTATAGGAATTATTTTTCATTCTACTAAAGTTTCTTTTAGCAATTAGAACCGCCAAACTACCCTCACTTTCAAGTCCGCCGTTGTTCCCTGAAGTTACATTATTAGAAATACTTACATCTGCGATGTTTTCAGAAGTAATTGCATCATAAGGGTTGGCCGTAATATAAAAAATAGCATCATTAAAATCTTGATCACAATTGCTGTAATCTCTTCTGATATCCTCAAAACCTAACAAAATTCTCTGGTTAGTTGGATCATTTAATAACACATTGTGTTGTCTTAAACTAGCGGTCCCTTCCGGATTAAATCTCGTATCTGAAAATAATCTCCACAAGCCATTGGTCACCGCTGATCCATTCCATGCATTGGCTAACAATACCCATCCAATACCCGTTCCTGCTGGGAAAGTACCAATTTTTACTTTATCTCCAGCTAGCAATGAACCACCGCTTCCTTTGGCGGAAACATTTGGAAAAATTATAGTAATATCTGAACTACTAGGAGCAACAGTGGGGGGATTATTAATGTCGTAAGTGTAAAATCCTAGAACATTTTTGTATCCTGCTCCTTCACTTACAAAGGTAACCCAAACATCGGCTGGTTTTGTGACTACAATATTAGTATCATATCCTGAAGATATATACTGTGGATTGTAAGTAGGTACAGGGTAATTTTCTGGTAAAGAATTAGATACTAGAGTCAAAGTTGCATTGTCAACAACATCTTTTGTATCAAAATACAATGGTGTGCCGTCAGAAGTGTAGGATCCTAAAAACTTGTAGGCTTGGGAATATCCTAAAGAAGTTGATAAAAATACCAAAAAAAGTAGTGCTGTTTTCATAGATTGTAATTTTAGATTTGTACTAATTTAAAAAAAACATTTCATGCTAAATTTGAGTAATAGGCAAACGAAAAAAATCTATCGATGAATAGTAAAAAAATTGCGATTAAAAAAAGTAACATGCACATTTTTCCTGGGTTACAGAAAAATTAAGCTGTAATAGCTTGAGATCTTACTCTAAAATTTAATGAGGCTAAATTTTAGACACACCATTCAAAAAGTATTATTATAATAAGTTTAAACGTTTCATCAATTCAGGTCGATTTGATCGACTAACGGGTACTAATTGCTTAGTAATTAATACACTATTATCTTCAATGTCGATAATTTTGGTAACATTAATAATAAAGGAACGATGTACTTTTAAAAACAAATGTTTTGGTAATTTCTCTTCAATTTTTTTTAATGTAGAATGTACAATGTAATTTTTATTTTCAGTTATAATGTGAATGTAATCCCCTTTTGCTTCAACAATTGTTAAAGAATTAAATTCAATTTTAATCAATCTTCTATCAATGTTAACATAAAATTCCTTGGTATAATCTGCGGATAACGAGGTGTTTAAAAAATCTAAGTGTTTTACATTTTTAGAAACAAACACTTTATGAACCGCTTTTTGAAAACGTTCTAAAGTAATTGGTTTTACTAAATAATCTATGATACATTCATACTCAAAAGCTTCAATTGCTAAATTTTTGTCAGACGTCACCAATATAATCTTCGGCGGATATTTAATCATTTGTATAAAGTCAAAGCCTGTAAAATCTGGCATATGAATATCCAAAAAAATTAAATCAACGTCATTTTGATTTAAAAATTTTATGGCATGAACAGCATTATCAAAATGATTTATCAAGTTAAGCTTTTCTTCAGTAGCAATCATTTGGGCAAGTACAGTCCTTGCTAATGCTTCATCATCAATAATTATACAATTCATAAGCTACTCTTTATCTATGGTTACAACAAAATTTTGTATTTTTTTTAAGATTTCTTCAAATTCTACTTTCATCTCAATTTGGTTGTTTTTTAAAGCTTCTTCATGTTTTTCTGCAATAGCATATCCTTCTATTAAACCTAAAAACGAAACTTTATGTTTTAATTTATGCACACAATCTGCTGCCGCTTTATATCGCTTTGACGCAATTGCTTCCTGATAAATTAGAACTTCTTGAGGTAGTTCGGATTTTAAGATTGAAATAATTTTGATTTCAAATTCCTTGTTTCCTGCAGAAAGTTGATTGATGTACTCTAAATTAGGATTTTCCATTGTTTTTAGGTAAGGTAAAATAAAATATAGTTCCTTTTTTTTCTTCACTCTCAAGCCAAACGTTACCATTGTAAAGTGAAATAATTTTCTTTACAATTGAAAGTCCAATTCCTGGAGCTTGCGTATCACTTTCTAATTTTGTAAACACATTAAAGATTCGGTCAAAATATTTTGGATTAATGCCTTTACCGTTATCCTTTACAAAAAATTCAAAATAATCAGATTTATCAATACAACCTAACGAAATAATTCCGTAGTTTTTATCTGAGTTTTTGACGGCATTTTCAATTAAATTTAATAAAACTTGTTTAAATCTAACAAAATTACCATATACGATCGGTAAATCATCTTCAATCGTAATTGTTATATTTTTAGGAATTTCAATCGTTTTAAGAGCTTCGTCGCATAAAAGATTAAAATCCACTAATCGATCTTCGGACTTAATTTTATCAATGGTAGAATAATCTAATATTCCTTTAATGAGTAAATCCATTTTTTCAACATTGAAAATTACTTTTTTTAAGGATTCCATACCATCCTTTGCAATTACTCTCTCATAATCTGAAATGAACCAACCAATCAGAGTATCAATATTACGTAAAGGAGCCTTAAGATCGTGAGACACCACATGAGCATAATCACTCAATTCTTTATTTTGTTTTTCTAAATTTTGCAATAAAATTTCTCTTTGTTCATTGATAGAAACAATTTCGAGAGCTTGTTGTTTTAAATACTCGGCAGTATTGAAGGCTGTATCCTTATTTATTTTGGATACTTCGACATTCATTGATTCGAATATTTCTTCTAATTTTTTGTTGATTTCTTTTAAACTTTCGGCTTCTGCACGTAATTTTTGATTGGCAAAAAATAATTCATCTGAACTAATTTTCATTGCCCTTTGCAACATGATAAGTTGTTGATCAAAATCATCATATGAAGCGTTAACTAAATTAAGAAAATCCTGAATCTCTTCTAATTGTTCAGGTTTCAATTTCTTCTTAATTTGTCGGCTTAAAAGTGGATTCATTATTCGCTGATTAATGTTAATGTCATAGTTTGATTATGTAATTCACAAAAGGTATTATCTGAAAAAGGAGCCATCTCGCCATAAGAATAAAACCCACAGATTGCCGTTTTTTGACCAATTACATTATGAACTTCTTCAATTTCTTCTTCTACTCTTTGCTTCATTACAAGCTTACGGCCAACGCAACTTACAATTAATGCTAATTGAGGAGGGCTCACTCGGTTTTTCATTGCTTGATTTCCCGCATTATAAGCACCTTGAACTAATTCATCATTAGACGCCATCATTAATTGTACTTTTGAATTCATAGGAACATCACCTGCAAGTGTCATTGAATTATTATTTTCGTCAATACTTAAAATGGTTCTAACAACAGGTCTATCTTTGTTTTCTTTAGTAACATTTAAGGGATACAAGAGAGAAGATTGCGGCAATTCGTTGGCTAACTCTCCTAAATATTTTTTATACAATTCTAATGCAGGTAATCCATCAATTTCATAAAGCACATTTTGATCTGATTTTGTGATCATTCGTTCAGGCCCAAAGGCACTCCAACCTCCTACACTAGCTACCGAAAATTCCAAACTATCACCATAAAAACCGATCAGTACTACTTCACCTGCTTTGGGATATTCTTTGTATGAGGCAACTGTTTTTTCAAATTTATGGCCATCTCCACACATACCGCCAGAAATGATATGCTTGTCTTTTAAATCGGTTTCCAAGCCTTGAATTAAGGCACTACCATTAACAAAACTTCCTTCAGATATCAAAAAGAGATGCTTGAGGTTTTGTTCAGGAAACTGTGCATACAAATCTACACCTAATTTAACTGCATCAAAATTATAATCCAAAATATTAGCCCTTTTGATAATAAAACTTGATTTTTCAAATTCAACAACAGTGACTGTAATCGATTCATCAAAAACATTAGTGGCCAGAATTTCACCTGATGTAGAGCCATACACAATATCTTCATAAGGAAATTCCTCTCTAACTGCATCGATAATCATAGTGTTTTCTAACATAGCACGATTTCCAAAAACGAAAACTAATGGATTCTTTACCTCTATTTTTGGTGACAAATAACACCATTCTTGGTTTTGCATCAAATATGCTTGTATAATTTTCATAAGCAAAAAATATATGTAAGGTTACTACTGATTTATTATCTACAATCTGAATTTGCGCTCTATAAAATATTTTTAGGAATTCTAACAAAAAATGTTGTGCCAACTTTTACTTCACTTTCAATCCAAATCTCGCCTTTGTAGTTGTCAATAATTCTTTTAACAATAGACAGTCCGATACCTGTTGAATGCTCATTTTTTGTAAATGATTGAAATATAGCAAATACCCTTTCTTGATTCTCTTTTGCTATGCCGGGGCCATTGTCTTCTATTGAAAATACATAATTATTTTCATCTTCCTTAAAATCTACTTTAACCCATCCCGGGTTTTTATCAACATAGGTAACGGCATTTCCAATTAGGTTTTGAAAAAGTTGCTGCATTCTATATTTATCGGCTCTTATTGTAGGTAATTTTTGAACAATTTGCACCGTCACCGTTTCAGGAATATGGATGATGCTTATTAAATTGTTAATGATATCATTAACATCAACAAAATCCGTTGTAAGTTCGATAGTATCAATTTTAGAGTACGTCAAAATTCCTTGGATAAAGTGATCCATCTTTTCGACTTTACCTTGTATTTTGTTCAAGTAATCCAAAGTATTCATGTTTAAGGCATCTTGATTATCTTCTTTGATCCAAGAAATCAAAGCGTGAATACTTCTTAGTGGTGATTTTAAATCATGAGCTACAATTTGGGCATAATTATTCAATTGCTCATTTTGATTTTCTAAACGCAACAAGAGTTGTTCCTTTTGATGCTCTAATTTTTTTTGATCTGTAACATCCAAATGTACTCCTATGGATCCGATCAACTCTCCTTTTACATTATAATTTGGAGCTCCACTTATGAGTAAATATTTTTCTGTCCCATTTTTGATTCTAACTTTTACTTCATAGGAAATGATACCTTCCGTTTTATTGTGTTTAAGATTTAATACATTTTCACCAGCATTGAAATAGAAAAAATCTGATTTTTTACCTATCAATTCTGAAATAGTGTAGCCAGTGATATCACAAAAAGTTTGATTTGCAAATACTATTTCGTCTTCTAGATTTACCTCAAGAAGTCCCATTTTCATACTTGCGATAACATTGCTGTACTTATCCTTCTCTACTTTGATAGATTCTAAAAAATTTTTTTCAAGGCTAACATCTTGCTCTATCGCAAAAAATTTAAAAATTTTACCATATTTATCCCGTAAAGCCTGTCCTTGTACTCGAATCCAGTATTTTTGTTTAGATTTTGAATAATTTAGAATATCACAATTAAAAGGTTCTCCTTTTGCTATTTGATTCCTTAAATATTTTACAGTTTCCGGATCCGTTTCTTCACCTTGTAAAAAATTTCCTGGTCTCTTTCCTATAACCTCATCGGAGGTATATCCCGTCATTTTTTCAAAACTTTTATTAACCCATTCAATATTGCCGTTTTTATCAGAAATAATTACTGCGTTAATATTTACATCTGCTATGGACGACAAAATATGTAATTTCTCTTCTTTTTGTTTTTCAAGCGTTATATCATCAATCATCGCAAAATAATGAGTAAATCCACTTTCACTTTTTATGGGCTGTCCTTTAGATCTTGACCAAAAAGAGTGACCACTTTTTGTGTTGTGCAATAATTCCACATCAAATGTTTTACTTTCGTGAAAAGCTGTTATCATTTTTTTTACTTCCTCAAGATCTGTATCCGCGCATTTACCAATTTCTATAGGCGTTCTTCCGTAAATTTCATGCTTGGTATATCCCGTTAAGCTTTCGTAAGCGTCATTGCACCAATAAATTTTCCCATCTGGATAACAGAAAATTACTCCATTTTTGTTAGCACTTGCAACTACAGATATCTTATTAAGTTCTTGTTTATCTTTCTCTAAAACTGCCTGTTCTAATTTTACAGTAGTTAGCATATTCTTCAAACCTTCGTTATGGGCTTGGTATCCTTTTAAATCAGACAGATATTCGAAAATAGGAGTATGAACCGAAAAATCATGATTAGACAGTCCCATATTTTCAATACTCTCTATGTCTTTAAAAATAGGAGTGACTAGAAATAAATAATCAGAATCACTTTTTGTGATTTGTCCTTCGAGAGAGATGGCAGTATTGGGTAAATAATCAAGTGTTATCCTATCTTTTGTGCTAGAACAGATCCTATTTAAATCATAAACTGAACCGTAAGGTTCTCCAATTTTGAAAAAATCAAAAAAACTAGAATCTTTTATTAAGGAAGGACACATTTTTTGTAGTGATGATCCGATATTTTTAATATTCGAATCTTCATTAATCAAGATATGAAAAGGAAATATTACATCAAAGGTAGATTGATTGAAATGGTATTGAATATTTTCCATACTTAAAAATTTGAGGTATCACAATTCAAAATACAAAATCAAATAATAAATTAAACTATTCAGACAATTAACTATAACATTAACAATTGCTAATTTACACTATATTTATCTTTGAAATGCATATATTATCGATATAAAACATTAAAGATAAAATAATTAGGTGAAAAAACAAGTGGGGATAAGTATTATGTAGATAAAAAAAAACACCCTAATCATTTTAGATTATGGTGTTTCCAAAATTTTTAAAGAAAAACTATTTTTCAATTAACTCATTAGTACTCCAATATTCTATAAGTCTTTTTATTCTAACCATGTAATCATCATATTTTAATGGTTTTAAAAGATAACCAGCAATTCCAATTTTGTAACATTCTAGCAAATCACTATGATTGCTAGAAGTGGTAAGCACTATAGAAGGGATATACTTAAAAATAGGATCATCTTTTAATATTCTTAAGAACTCTATACCATTCAATTTTGGCATGTTTAAATCAAGAACGATTATATCTAGAATACTGGATTTGTTCTGTAATATTTCAAGTGCTTCTTCACCATTATTGGCCTCAATAATTTTATGATTCCCTCCTAAGTTATTTAAAACTCTATTAAATTTCATGATTTCTATCATATCGTCTTCTATTAGAAGTATATTGAGTGAATTTGTCATTTTTTATTGTTTAGTATTTACACAACTTAAACTTAATTAATTAATTTTTGTGATTAACAAATAATCGATAAGAGGCATTTTAATTTCGACGAAATGCATTAAAGTATCGTTGAATGCTCATAATTTTTAGAATTAAGTCAGTAAATAATTTTAACCCTTGTTGAAATAAAAAATTTTTGATTGAAATGTTATTTATTAACATTTCAAATTTATTAATGTAATGAGAGTCAGAGTAAGAACCGTTAATTTTGACAAAACTCTTGTTAAATGCTTCGAAACACCTGTTATAATTCTTTCTTATTTTTAATTCGTATTAAAATAATGATAAAATAGTTTAAATTTTTTTTTTTTGACTTGATATAGATTTATGGCGGTTTTTAAACCCTTTTAATATTCAATCTCATTGGTGTTTCCATAATGATTTATGCTGATTAAAAAAAAAAACAATTGTTTAGTTGAAGGTAAATGTCCTCAATGGGAAAGTAACACTCAATCTGATAATTGATTTTTTAAATGATTCAAACCATGAGCATTTACTATCGTTAATCAATAGAGTGGAAAACCCTTTCACTCCAAAATAATTCTACTAAATTTGACATGAATACTGGTTTGTTTTGTGATTTCAAGGTGCTGAGTATGTATGTTTTGGTTGATATCTTTCCTTGATTTATTTCATTAATACAATTTAACCCAACGGATTTCATTTTATTTTTTTTACAGGAGTTCAAATAATGAATTTCTTCCTCAAAATTAAGAACCTACTCTCACTAGAATAGTCAGAGTAAATTCCAAAAAACAAGTATTAGCTCATTAACTTGCATTTTTAAGAGATAATCAATTTACATAGTTTTCATTTTTAAAAATAGTATGTGAGCTGCTGTTTTTTGCATAATTCAGTTTCGCTATAATGTATAAAACGCATTTTGGGTAAAAAAACAATTTATTTAATAAAAAGTTAAAATTGTTTATTGTAATTTTTTATATTTGGAAATCAGCAAGATATGTGTGAAAAATACGAAGTTCAAAAATTATAACAATTATATTGCATATCAAATTCTAAATAATGGAAATAAAACAGGTTTACAAAAATTTAGGCCCCGATAAATTTTTTATGATTACCATGTTTGTTGTTAATTTCGGTAATTATTTCTATAATTTGTTACTAGGACGAATTCTAGGTCCTGCTGCATTTGCTGATGCAGCCATCCTAATTACACTGCTTTTGGTGCTTTCCTTTGTAGGGATGACTTTTCAAATCGTCTCGGCTAAATATGCTGTTTTATTTTCAAATTCTTTTTTATCACAATTTTTGCGTTTTATAGCTACTAGAGCTGTTTTTTTTGGTGGTAGTTTGGCTGTTTTTGGAATAGTATTTAGTGGGTATTTAAGTCAAATTTTGAACACACAAACCTCCATTATTTTTACCGTGTTTTCGTTTTCCCTCCCATTTTATTTTTTAATGAGTGTGAATAGAGGCTTATATCAGGGACAAAATAATTTATTGGATCTCTCCAAAACTTACTTTTACGAAATGTTTTGCCGATTATCAGTAACTTTTTGCTTGCTTTATTTTTTTCCTAAAACCACTTCTTCCATTTTTGTCTCCATTGGAATACTGATTTCTATAGTGGTAGGATTGATTCCTTTTCAAAAAATAATCATGCAACCTAAAGGAAAAGTTGATGAGCCTCTTCAAACCAAGCCGATTGTGCTGTTTTTTTTAATTACTGCTTGCTATGAATTCACATTAATAATCATAAACAACAGCGATATTTTGCTAGTCAAGCATTACTTTGATAATTATAACGCAGGACTCTATGCTTCCTTAGCCCTTATAGGACGGGTGGTTTACTTTGTGGCATGGATGTTTGTGATGTTGCTTTTACCTAAAGTTATTTTACTTCAAAAAGAAGGAAAAGCGACCCAAGGAGTCCTTTTTAAATATGTTTTTTATGTGGTTATTTTGGCTACAATTATCGTAGGTGCTACATTTTTATTCCCGGAGTTAATGGTCAAAATACTTTTTGGTAACGCGTATCTATCCATTGCCAATTTACTTTGGAAGTATGCCTTAGCGACTTCGATTTTTGCCATTTCCAATATTTTTGCCTATTATTTTTTATCCATTCAAAAATACTTTCCTGTTGTAGTAGCCGCTTTTTTTGGTGGTTTTCAAATTGTATTAATCCTATGGTATCATAGCTCTTTGGAACAGGTTGTTAGTATGCAATTGATTGCTATGTTTTTATTGTTGTTGTCCCAAACTTTATTTTTTCTTTTGAATAAAAACAATTCAAATTAATAATTTAATAGCCATTATAATATGAAATTAGCAGTAGTAACCGCCTACCCTCCAAGCAAGGTAACCCTCAATGAATACGGATATCATTTGGTTAAAAATTTTGTGCTAAATGATGAGGTATCCGAGCTTATTTTGCTTTCTGATGAAACGAAAGAAAATAAGCAATTGGATTTTCAAAATAAAGAAAAAATCAGCGTGGAATCGTGTTGGAAATTCAATAGTTATCGCACATTATTTCGCATTTTGAAAAGAGTTCATAAAACCAAGCCCGATTGTGTTTTATTCAATCTGCAGTTTGTGAAATTTGGAGATAAAAAAATTCCCTCGGCTTTAGGATTGCTGACCCCCATGTTTTTGCGTCTCATGGGATACAAAACCATAGTGCTGTTACATAACATACTCGAGCAAGTAGATTTAGAGAAAGCAGGATTTACGGATAGTAAAATTTTAAGTAGTATCTATAATTTTATAGGTACAAATTTAACAAAATGCATATTAAAAGCCGATAGAGTAGCGGTAACTATTCACAAGTATAAAGAAATTTTAGAAGCCAAATACAAAACAAAAAGGGTACTGCTAATCCCTCACGGCACCTTCGAAACAATCCAAGAACCCAATTTCGATAAAAAACAGGCACCACTTCAAATTATGGCATTTGGAAAATTTGGAACCTATAAAAAAGTAGAAATTCTAATAGAAGCCGTAGAAAAAGTTAGAAAAATGTATCCCGAGGAACTAGTCGTTGTCATAGCAGGAACGGATAGTCCAAATACCCCAGGCTATCTTGAATCTGTTCAAAAAAAATACCAACATATCAAAGGAAATATTTTTACAGGTTATGTAGAAGAAAATGATGTAGAACGAATTTTTACCGAAAGTTCCATCGTTGTTTTTCCCTATACTTCCACTACCGGTAGTTCAGGAGTTTTACATCAAGCCGGTAGTTATGGTAAAGCTGTAATCATGCCAGATCTAGGAGATTTAGCCTTATTGGTCAAAGACGAAGGCTATAAAGGCGAATTCTTTATACCAGACAACGTTGATTCCTTAGCGAGCGCAATTCAAAACATCCTTCTCAATGATACCCATCGAAAAAATATCGCCATGGCTAATTTCAATGCAGCCAATGCACTGGCAATGGACAAAATTGTCGCGATGTACCTAAAAGCATTTCAAACTATTTAGCAAAATCTAAAACTTAACCACCATGAAAATTTTAATTATTGATGATCAACAATTAGTTTTATTATCATTAGAAAAATCGCTAAACGATCTAGGATACGAAGTGGTAACTGCCACAACCATCACTGAAGCTATTGAGAAATTTGATTTGCACACACCAAGTTTGGTAATTGTAGATATCAATTTATCTGGTGAAGAACTCAATATTGAAAATTCAGGATTGGAAGTGGTCAAATACATCAAACACGACAAGAAAGCAACCACACCCATAATGGTTTTATCTGGCAATACAGACGAAGAAGTCATCATCAAAGGGTTTGATTTAGGAATTGATGACTATATGAAAAAACCATTAAGTTTGAGTGAAATCGGACTCCGAGTAAAACGACTAATAGGAAGCCCAGAAAAAGAAGATGCCGAAAAAAGCCCACAAATTGACCGAAAAGAACGCTACATACAAAATAAATGTGTAGGAGTTGTAATCCCTTGTTACAACGAAGAAAAACGGCTTTTAGGAGAAGATTTTAGAAAATTTGTACACAAAAATTTAGGCTACCATCTCTGCTTCGTCAATGACGGCAGCAAAGACAGAACTTTAGAAGTGCTCCAAGATTTAATCAAAGGAAAAGAAGACTACATCAGCATCTATGACTGCGAAAAAAATGGTGGCAAAGCCGAAGCCGTGCGCCTAGGAATGCTTCATTTGGCCAAACAATCCCAATTTGATTATGTAGGATTCCTAGATGCTGATTTGTCCACTAATTTCGAAGATTTTAATGATCTAACCGATGCCATTTCTAATTCAAAATACAAACTCGTATTTGGATCCCGAATCTCCAGAATGGGCGCAGATATTACCAAAGAATCCGCACGAGCCATCATTAGCAAAACCATCAACTTTATCATTCGAAAAACATTGTCCATGGAAATCAATGATACCCAATGTGGAGCCAAAATCATGACCAAAGAAATTGTACAAAAAACATTTCAAGAAAAATTTATTACCAAATGGCTATTTGATGTAGAAATTTTTATGAGAATGAAAAAAATATACGGACTCAATGAAACCAAAGGAATGATCCTTGAAAAACCATTAAATAGATGGATTCATGCGGATGGGTCCAAACTTTCCATGAAAGATTCCGTAAAAATAGTAGGACAATTAGGGCAAATAGCGGTTCATTATAGATAAAAGAATATTCTACTACTTAAATTTTATGTTCATTTAAGTATTTGATAAATAATGTTCTAGTTTTTTATTTTTAAAGAGTAACATGACTTGTTGTTTTTTTGTAAAAACTAGACAAAAGTGATTCAATCGATATAAAAGGGGGGCATACCGAATCCAGCTATGCAGACAAAATCCTTTCTGAGTTTCAGAAGGGATTTTTTTATTACCCTATAATCAAAATAAATACTTCATTGCAGAATATTATTTTTAAAATCCTATTTTTGCTTTTTATCTATTTTAATTACTATACGTCATGTCTAATACTATCGAAAAAATAAAATGCCTAATTATAGGTTCAGGACCTGCGGGTTATACGGCTGCCATTTATGCTGCTAGAGCCAATATGAATCCAGTTTTGTACCAAGGAATGCAACCAGGTGGACAGTTGACTACGACCAACGAAGTAGAAAATTTTCCAGGTTATGTAGACGGAATTACAGGACCAGAAATGATGATTCAGTTGCAACAACAAGCGCAACGTTTTGGTGCCGATGTGCGCGATGGTTGGGCTACCAAAGTTGATTTCTCTGGCGATATTCACAAAGTTTGGATTAACGACTCCATTGAATTAAATTGCGAAACTGTAATTATTTCCACAGGAGCTTCTGCAAAATATTTAGGTTTGCCATCAGAACAACATTATTTAAAAATGGGTGGAGGAGTTTCCGCTTGTGCCGTTTGCGATGGATTTTTCTACAGAAATCAAGAAGTAGTGATCGTTGGAGCGGGTGACTCTGCTTGCGAAGAAGCACACTACTTATCTAAGTTGTGTAAAAAAGTAACGATGTTGGTTAGAAGCGAAAAATTCAGAGCTTCTAAAATTATGGAAGAAAGAGTACGCAAAACTGAAAACATCGAAATCCTTTTAAACCACGATACCGTTGAAGTTTTAGGAGATGAACAAGTGGTTTCGGCTATCAAAGTAAAAAACAAAACCACCGATGAAGTGTATGATATTCCAGCAACTGGATTTTTTGTAGCCATTGGTCACAAACCCAACACTGATATTTTCAAGGATTACTTGACCTTAGACGAAACGGGATATATCGTAAATGTTCCTGGGAGTTCCAAAACGAATGTGGCAGGAGTTTTCGTGGCAGGAGACGCTGCCGATCACGTATACCGCCAAGCTATTACTGCTGCAGGTACAGGTTGTATGGCCGCATTGGATGCCGAACGATATTTAGCTGCCAAAGCATAATACTATAAAGTATTAAAAACCAAAAAGTCCTTGAAAAAAGGACTTTTTGGTTTTATTTGCCTATTCTTGAGAAACAGAACCTCCGGAAGATGTGTCTTTTGAAAGACTTATAGGTTTGTTTTTGTATTTTATACTTGCACCACTAGAGGCTTCAGCAATCAAGTTGACTCTAGGGTTTATAATTTGATGACTTCCACTTGAAGCCTTTGATTGTATGTCGTTGATGAATAAATCGGCTGCTTTGATAGTGCCTGCGCTAGAGGTTTTATAGTAGGCATTCAGACCTTTTCCTTTTATATTTATTGTACTTGCGCTGCTAGCGTTGCAGTAGATTTTTTCCGCTTCGATATGTAAATCGATTGTAGCGGCACTTGAGCCATCTATAGTTATCTCCGAGGCTTTGATAATACCTTGATTAGTAACTGTAGCCGCACTATTGGCTTCTATACTTTCAAGGAAAGGTGTTCGAACCACAACTTTTTTGGAAGTGATGTTGCTGAATCCATTGTATTTGCAACCAATTTCTAACTTTCCATTGTTGACTTCTGTTGTAATTCCGTTTTGCAAATTATCATCGGCTTCTACTATGATTTCTACTTTGTCGCTTTGCTCTAGCACTAAATCAATGGCGTTGCTAACAGATACTTGAGTAAAGTTGCCATTTACAATTCTTTTTTCCGTAGTAACGTGTCCGCTTCCTTTGATGCCATTTATTTGTGATACCATATTGCAGGAAGCAAAAAGCAGTGCGGCTAAAGTAACAATGATGAATTTTGTTACTAGGGTGATGATTTTAAGCATGATTATTTGGTTTTAATAATGATACCGTCTTTGTTGATACGAAGTTCTTTAAAATCCTTTCCGGATTTGATGGTAGTATCTTTTTTGATAGAAATTCCATCCTCATTAATATTCACATCAACAGAATCGTTGTTGTCAACATCATCCCATTCATTTTCATCTGCTGGGCAATTCAAACATTTAATTTGTGAATTACTTACTCTATATACATAATTATCTGAACTATAATGTAAGTTAAAAAATGAATTGTCAGAGTGGTCGAAGTTTTGAACAGATGCATCAGGTTTTATGAAAGTGCCTTCTGGTAGATATAAATACAATTCGATTTCTTGTCCTCTGAATTTGCTTTTAATATCGGTAATAAAATAATTGTCTAAATACAAAGTTTTATTTTCAAATTTCAAATGATATTGAATTTTTTCAGCTCTAATTTTTGCTTCTTGAAATGTTTTGCCTTTGGCTGTTTTTTCCACTTGAATGTAAGGTGATTTTTCTTCAGTATACAATAGGCGTAGGCTAACATTGTTGGAATAAATGACTTTGTTGTTGGCAGAATCTTGTAAAAATTCAAATTCAGAATGATCATTAATGTCTTTAGTGAAATAATCGTTGTATTTGAATTTTATTGCCAAAGTGTCGTTTGCGGTAATGGGTAGACTTTGTTTTTCCACAGTTTTTCCGTCATAAGCTACTTGAGATGCTGTTTGAATACCAATAGATATTAATATTGCAACCGATATAATCCAAAGCGCAAGCAAACTGTATTTGGCTATGTTTCCAATGGAACCAATGGTTGGTGATAACAATTTAAAGCCCAAAACAGTCAAGAAGAAGAATGGAATTCCAACAGCAAAAAACATGAGTAGTCCAAAACTCCAAACGGGATAGTCTGCAAAGTTACCTGCTTCAATGAAGTCTTGCCAAGGAAAGTCAATAAATGCTGATGAACCCAAAGTAAAAACTCCGATAAACAGACTTATCAAAACCGAAAGTCCAATCATTATCAAAACAACACCAAGTATTTTAGCGAATACTTTAAATACAGTCATAATAAAATCACTCAATGAATTGCCTATTTTTTGAGCTCCAGATTTAACTTGAGTTCCCATTTTATCATAATCGGCATTTTTAATTTTATCGGATACACTGTCAAATTCTTCGCGAACTTTTTTTTCGATATTGGCAATGGTTACCGGTTCGCCAGTCATTTCTAATTTTTCAGAGGTTGTTACTGCTTCTGGAGTTACAATCCATAAAATGATGTAAGCTAATATACCAGTACCGAACCCAGCGAATACAAAAATTAAGAACATGATTTTTAACCAAACCGCATCAATGCCAAAGTAATGTCCAAGTCCAGTAGCTACACCTCCAATCATACCTTTTTCTTTGTCGCGGTATAGTTTTTTAGTAGTTCTTGGTTCATAATTGCTAAATTTTTGAGCCGAAGAATCTTCTTCAATGATATAATCTTCAGGTTGTCCCATTACAGCGATTACTTCATCAACATCTTTTAAGCCTACAACATGTTTGTCGCTTTTTTGTTTCTCATCTAGAAGTTCGGATACGCGCATTTCGATATCTTTAATGATTTCTTCTTGACCTGAAGAATTGGCTAAAGAGCGTTTAATTGCTTCAAAGTAGCGAGATAACTTTTGGTATGCATCTTCGTCAATATGGAAGAACATTCCGCCTAAATTGATATTTACTGTTTTATTCATGACTATTTCTTTTGGTTGGTGATAAGATGTACGGCTTCGGATAATTCATTCCATGTACCGCTTAATTCATTTAAAAATGTTTGTCCAATTTCGGTTAAACCATAGTATTTTCTTGGTGGGCCAGAAGTTGATTCTTCCCATCGATAGTTTAATAAACCATCGTTTTTCAATCGAGTTAAGAGTGGGTAAATAGTGCCCTCAACTACTAACAATTTGGCGTCTTTTAAAGTGTCTAATATTTCTGAAGTATAAGCATCTTTTTCTTTTAATACTGATAAGATGCAAAACTCGAGAACACCTTTACGCATCTGTGCTTTTGTGTTTTCAATGTTCATGATTTTAAGTTTGATTTTTGATACTGAAATAAACTGTTCGTTTTTTGATTGTTTTTCATTGCTGAAACATTTGATGATTGTATAGTGTTGATGAGACTACTATATACTTTATAATTGATTACTTTATAAAGGGGATCGTAAATGGGTATTCGTATTTTTCGCCGTTTGAGGCTTTGACTGCCGCAATAATGATTAAGAAAAATTCGGCTATTTTGAATCCCACAAAGGCTAGAGCTGCGATGATTCCAACGGTAATAAGTCCAATGTGATCTTCAAAATTAAAATCTTTTATCACTAAGCCGTGATTATGATAGAATTCATTAAAAGTCATATTGTTCAAAACAGTAAAAATTAAAATCGGTAATGCTATTGCTGCCAAAACCAAAGAGTAAATAAGCATACTCAATTGAAAATTAATGGCTTGTTTGCCATGATGATCTACAAATTCGGATTGTTCTTTTTTGGAGGTCCAAATTAAGATTGGAAAGATATAATTGCCAAACGGAATTATATACTGGCTCAAGGTACTAAGATGAGTAAAAGTGGCCAGGTTTTTTTCTGATGTTGTTTCCATGATTAATTGTATATAGTAATTTCTAATACAAATATATGTCTAAAAACAAGTATTATGTAACGCATAGTAGTAATTGTTAACAAAAAATTAACAAAATACGCTGTTTTTCTGGGTTTAAGAAGTTGTTAGTGAAAGGATTGTGAAACGGGGGTGATTTTGGGTTGATAGAAAAACATGTAGAAATTAGCCTGATTATGATGTCTGGATTTCTTTAGATTTGAACTTGTGGTAATTTTATACATATAGGATAGAGGGTCTTTATTACAATCTTGGTATCGAATATATGCATGCATACTATTTTTTTTTATTTTTACAAGAAACTATAACCAAATGAAAATAAACGTATCAAAATTGAATCAATTCTTGCTATTCAAGTTACCTTCCGCTTTTTTATGTGGGGTGAGGGTAAAAGCTATTGATGAAAGAAAATGTGTGGTGAGTGTAAAACACCGCTGGATTAATCAAAATCCTTTCAATTCAATGTATTTTGCGGTGCAAGCCATGGCGGCCGAGTTGTCGACTGGCGCTTTAGTGATGTATCAAATTCAAAAAAGTGGTAGAAAAATATCTATGTTGGTAGCCAACAACAAAGGTAATTTTACAAAAAAAGCCACGGGTAGAATTATATTTATATGCAATGATGGACATTTAATTGAAGAAGCTATTCAAAAAACTATAGCAACAGGAGAGGGGCAAACTTTTTGGATGAAATCCATTGGTACCGATGAAAAAGGCATTCAGGTATCGGAAATGGATTTTGAATGGAGTATCAAAGTGAAATATTGTATTTAAAGTATATAAAAAAAGCCTCAATGAGGCTTTTTTTAATTTGTCTTTTTTGAAGAACAGCATTTTTTGCTTTCCATCGAACATGATGATTTTTTTGTTTGCTTTTTGCTGGTGGATTCTTTTTTTGCTTTTTCTTTTGCTGGAGTTTCTTGTGCTTGGATTGTTAAGCTGAAAAAAGCTAATGCTAGAACGTAGGCTATTTTTTTCATTTGATTATTTTTTAGGATAGATAATTACATTTTAATATCAAATATAAAGATATATATTTATCCTAAAACAGATGAAAATTTTTTTTAGGATTTTTGTATGTGGAGTGGTATTGGTAATTCATTTAAAATTACTGTTTTATTGTGTATAATGCTGCTTTTTGATTCTTTACTTTGAGGAAGAGCGAAAGTTTTAGGCATAAAAAAACGGTTTTAAATTGCTTTAAAACCGCATAAAATCTGTGTTTTTTGATTTTTCAACCTTGTAGCGAGACCGAGATTTGAACTCGGGACCTCAGGGTTATGAATCCTGCGCTCTAACCAACTGAGCTATCTCGCCGAATCGGATTAAAAATGTAATCCCTGAATTCGGGTGCAAATATAGCTATAAAATTATATTAAGCAAGTTAATTTCATTAAAAAAAATATTTTTTTCAAACGCATTGTTTTTGGCATTATATTCTTATATTTCGAAAAAAAAATCAACATGGACCAAAAAGTAAGATATGAGATTGAGTTTCCGATTAATTCATCTCCTCAGTTATTGTATCAATACATTTCTACTCCTTCTGGTTTGGCTGAATGGTTTGCTGACGATGTAAATTCAAGGGGAGAATTTTTTACTTTTATTTGGGATGATTCTCAAGAGAAAGCTCGTTTGGCCTCGAAAAAATCAGGTGAAAAAGTAAAATTCAGATGGGTAGATGAGAAAAATAAGGATACGGAATATTTTTTTGAATTACATATTTTAGAAGACGAACTTACTAAAGACGTATCTTTGTTGGTTATTGATTTTGCTGAGAAAAACGAAGTTGCAGAAGCTAGAAAACTGTGGGAAAATCAAATATCCGATTTGAAACATCTCATAGGATCTGTATAGTTTTTTGTATTTTAAACCTTATCTTTGCCCTAAATTTTAGGGCTTTTTTTATGATTAATTGGAACGGATCGATTCAAGAGGTAGCCAACAATTCATTGGCACAAAACAGAGGTTTTTTATACGGTGATGCGGTTTTCGAAACTTTAAAAATTGCCAATGGCAAGATCTTATTTTTTGAAGATCATTATTTTAGATTAATGGCAAGCATGCGTATTGTTCGCATGGAAATTCCGATGCATTTTACTCCAGAATTTGTAGAAACTGAAATACTAACACTTGTTGATACATTAGGAATTTCTGATCTTGCTAGGGTTAGAATTACAGTTTATCGAAATGAAGGAGGTTTGTACTTACCAACTCAAAATACAATTTCCTATACAATACAAGCCTCAGCTTGGCACGCAAAAGCTTATAGCTTTGATGCTGTTTCTTACGAAGTGGATCTTTACAAAGATTTTTATGTTACTAAGCAACTGCTATCTACTTTAAAAACCACTAATAAAATGGTGCATATTACCGGTAGTATTTATGCCAAAGAAAATGATTTGGATAATTGCTTGCTTTTAAATGATTCTAAAAATGTAACTGAAGCACTGCAAGGAAATCTGTTCATGAAAACAGGCGGAAAGCTGATTACGCCTCCCTTGTCAGAAGGATGTTTGAATGGTGTTATGAGAAAGCAAATAATTAAAATCGCCAAAAGCGAATTAGGGATTGATGTAATCGAACAGCCTATATCACCTTTTGAGTTGCAAAAAGCAGAGGAATTGTTTGTGACTAATGTAATGAAAGGAATTCAGCCTATTACGAAATACCGTAAAAAGGAATTTTCTGTGGATACAGCTAGACAATTAGTTGAAAAGCTTAACGAGATATTGGAGTTAAATTAGTTGAGATAAGGGTTTTCAGGGGCGTTAGACCATATAAGATAGTCTCCTCCAATTTCCATAAGTTGTTCTCTCCAAAAATGAGTTGCTGATTTGCCGATGATTTTGTTTTCGTAGGAGTTCTTGGCTACAATCCATGAATTGCTCTCCATTTCTTCTTCTAGCTGATGTTCGTCCCAACCAGTATATCCTAGGAAAAAACGAATGTTGTTTTTTCCTATAAGACCTGCGTTGATAAGCTCTTTTGTGTGTTCGAAATCGCCGCCCCAATAAATGCCGTTTGAGATTTCAATGCTATTAGGAATTAATTCAGGAATGTTGTGGATAAAATAGAGATTGTCTTGTTCAACAGGACCACCATTGTAAATTTTAAATTTTGCATCAATATCTGGGATTAAATCATGAATTGTGTACTTCAATGGTTTGTTAATGATGAACCCAATAGAGCCTTCCTGATTGTGATCTGCTAATAAAATTACAGATCTATTAAAAGATAAATCGCCTATCAACGAAGGTTCCGCTACAAGCAAGCGCCCTTTTTTTAATTTTTCTGTAATCATTTTTCGAAATTTTTAAATTTAAGATTGAATTTATTACATAATTATGGTAAAAAAAAAAAAAAATCGTTAAAATGCAAAAAAAAACCTTCCAATTGGAAGGTTGTGTATTGTAGTCAGTATTTTAGTTTACTGCGCCTTCTAATTCAGCTCCTGCTTTAAATTTTACAACATTTTTTGCAGCAATTTGAATCGTTTTTCCAGTTTGTGGGTTTCTACCGTCTCTAGCTGCTCTAGAAGAAACAGACCATGAACCAAAACCTACTAATGAAACTTTCCCACCTTTTTTCAAAGTTGCTCCTACATTTCCTAAAAATGATTCTAGAGCTAATTTAGCAGCGGCTTTAGTAATTCCTGCATCTGCTGCAATTGCGTCGATTAATTCTGATTTGTTCATAATAAATAGTTATTAATTGTTGGTTAAAATGTTATGATAACAAATTTAGTAGGATTTATGTTCCTTGCAAGCGTTTTAGTTAATTTTAGTTTAATTTGTTAATAACTTCGTTTTTTTTGTTGATAAACGATAGCTTTTTAATTAAATAAATCCTTTAAATCCTTGTTTTTGCTAGTCTTACTCCACTATTGCATTATCTGTAAAACTTACTCCGTTGAGTAAATCGGAAGTTTTCATGCGTTTTTTCCCAGGAAATTGTATTTCTAAGATTTCAATGTATCCATCTTGTACTGCAATTTTCATTTCTTTTTTGGTGCAAATTACTTGGCCAATATGGTTGGAGTGTTGTGTTTTTTGGGTTTTGGCATGATAAATTTTGATTGAATACTCTTTTTCTTGATCTTTCAAAACGCACCATGCTGCAGGGTACGGAGATAGACCTCGAATTAAATTGTAAATCGAATCTCCAGGCAAATTCCAATCGATTTTGCAGTTGTCTTTATTCAGTTTGTAAGCTGTTTTGTCTGTTGTGGTTTCGACTTGGGCAGTAGTGTGGGCCATGTCGCTTTCAATAAGCTTTAGGGTTTCAATAACGGTTTCAGCTCCAATAGTGATGAGTCTGTCATGCAATTGTCCAGCATTTTCGTCCGGTTCTATTGGGGTCTTTTTGCTTAAAATCATGGCGCCAGTATCTATTTTGTCGTCGATGAAAAAAGTGGTTACCCCAGTATGTGTTTCACCATTGATAATGGCCCAATTGATGGGGGCAGCTCCTCTGTAATTTGGAAGTAAAGAAGCATGAAGGTTGAAGGTGCCCAATTCAGGCATTGCCCAAACGACTTTGGGTAGCATTCTAAAAGCTACAACAACTTGCAGATTGGCATTTAAAGCCTTTAATTCTGCTAAAAAAGTTTCATCTTTTAAATTATTAGGTTGTAAGATTGGAAGTCCTTTTGCTATGGTATATTCTTTTACGGCAGATTGATGAATCTTTTGACCTCTTCCTGCAGGCTTGTCGGTTGCTGTAATCACTCCTACTACTTCATAGTGGTGTTGAAGTATAGCGTCTAAAATACCTACGGCAAAATCAGGAGTGCCCATAAAAACAATTCGTAATTTTTTCATGCTATTGTAAAGAATATTTATTGTTGGAAAGAATTTGAATTTTATTGTCTTCTAATAATGATTGAAGTGCAAAGATAATAGCCTCTGGGCTTTCATTGGTGTTTTTTTCGATTTCTCTTGAATCTAAATTTTTATCTTTTAAAAGATTAAGTATGATGGAAGTTAGCGAAGTGTTTGGCTTTTTGGGAGTTGCTTGAGCGATGCAATAGGAGCAAGTACCGCAGGATTGGTGTGTTTTTTCGCCAAAATAACCTAATAGTATTTGGTTTTTGCAGTGCTTTTGATCTTGAACGTAATTGATTACTGCGTCTAGCTGGCTTTTTTTGTTTTGATTTTGTTGATTTAGATATTTTATTACACGATTAATTGTGTGTTCGTCTTCGCGAATTTCATTAAAAATAAGTGTGGCATCATTGTTTTTGGCTTGGTAACTAATGATGTTGTTTTTACTTAAATTTTGTAAAATGCTATGAATCGTTGCTTCGGTTGTGTTGGTTTTTTTGGCAAGCAAAGAAAGATTAATGGAGGTGGGTATTTCGTATATTCCAGGGTAAGTTCTAAGTAAGGTCAGTAGATAGTCTTCTTCGTTAGGATGTAAACTGATATAGCGAATTACCTCCTTGGAAGGAATTAAAAACTGAATTGTTATTTTTTCTGAATACTCTTGTGACAATGTTATAATACCTTGTTGGTCTAAAAATTGCAATGATTGAAAAGTTTTCAGTATCGGAAATTGATATTTGGTACAGAAATGATTCAAATTAAATCCAAATCGTTCATGAATGCCTTCGCCGTAAGCAATTTGAAAATAATTGCACAATTTCTTAAACATCAAATTTAAGAAAGAGCGATCGGGTAAATTGTTTACAAATTGGGATTGTGCGCGGATAGGGTCTGATGGGCTATTGAGTAATATGGCGTAGGCTTTATTGTTGTCTCTTCCGGCCCTCCCTGCTTCTTGATAGTAGTTTTCGAGATTTTCAGGTAATTGAATGTGTATTACGGTTTTAACATTAGGCTTGTCGATACCCATGCCAAATGCATTTGTTGCAACGATTATTCGATTTTCTTCGGTCATCCAACTTTTCATGTTTTTTTCTTTTTCCTTATAGGATAAGCCGCCGTGATAGTAAGTGGCTTTGAAGCCTAAAGCATTAAGTTGGAACGCGATATCTAAACAAGATTTTCGATTACGCACATATATGATACTAGGTTCTGGATTTTTAGTAAGAATTTGTTCTATGCGGTGTAGTTTGTCTTCTACATCAAAAACCATATAGGCCAAATTGGGTCTGGCAAAAGACTTTTGAAAAACAGCGGGTGTTTTTAAATTCAGATCTTGGATGATGTCTTCTTTTACCTTAGGGGTGGCAGTTGCGGTTAGTGCTATAAAAGGGATTTTTGGAAAAAATTGTTTGAGTTGGTTGATTTTTAAATATGAAGGTCGAAAATCGTGACCCCATTGCGAAACACAATGTGCTTCGTCTATTGCGATGAAGTTTATTGGTAAATCTTTTATGCGATTGATAATCCAATCAATTTGAAGGCGTTCAGGCGAAAGGTATAAAAATTTATAATTGCCATATTGACAATTGTCTAACAAATCAATAAGCTCCTCTGTAGGGATGCCTCCTGTGAGCGCAATGGCTTTGATGTTTCTTTTTTGTAAATTGGCAACTTGATCTTTCATCAACGCAACTAGTGGTGAAATGACCAAGCATATACCATCGGTCATTAATGCAGGAACTTGAAAACAAATTGATTTTCCGCCACCGGTTGGTAATATTGCTACAGTATCATTGCCTTTCAGGACAGAAGTTATGATTTCTTCTTGTAAGGATCGAAAGCTGTTGTGCTGCCAATATTGCTTAAGAATTTGTAATGCCTCTTGCATGAATTAAATGTCGTTGCAACCGACAATCAGTTTGTAGGTTGCGAAGGTTTGTTGGAAATTCTGTCCAAGATAAAAAGAATTCGGTTATCTACAGTATCTTTTGGAACTTCAATAAGTTCGTAACCGTAACTTTCGTAAGTCTTTTTGAGATGATGAAAGATTTCTTCTGATTGTGCAAAATCTTCATAACGTTCGTTATCACTTTCGTAAATTTCTTCCCAAGGGGGGAGCATGAAAATTTTAGAATAGTTGCAATTCATGCATGCTTCTTCAAAATGTGGAGGGTAGTCGTCTCCAATATAATTCAAATAAGCTACTACATCAGGAATACCTCGGTCAATGAATACAACTGGATGGTTTTCTTTTTTTGCATCGTGAAATTGCTTGATTCTTCCTTCGAGAAGTTTTTCGCTGAAAAGTAAAGGGTCTTCCAGAAAAAGTTGGTCAATTCCCATTTTTTGAGCCTCAACTGTTACTTGTCTTGAAATTTCTGGATAACAGCAATAGCCTAGTTTAACTAGTTGATTTATAATGGTTGACTTACCTGTGCCTGGACCACCAATGATTACGATAATTTCTTTTTGCACGATTTTGAAATAAAAATGCAAATTTACCTAAACTTATTGGTAATTTAAAAAAAATATTAAGTGGTTTTTTAGAATCGTGTTTTTCTAGGTTGTGGAGCAAAGTAAAAATTAGGAAAAATGCAATGCAGATCAAAGTGTCAAGTGAAAATGTGCGAAACAAAACAAGTATTTATTTTAGTACAACTTGTTTTTTTAAAAAAATCCTAAAACCTATAGTGAAATTCGAATATCTATCATCAAAACCGTATATTTGCGTTTATTTTAAAAAGTAATGGATAAAGATAGAGAAAGAGAAATTGCCGAATTTTATGAGCGTTTGCAAGTTGAACTAGATAATAGTAATACTTGGCCAGCGGAATATTTATTTAAATTTATTGTCCCATCTCTGCAAGAAAATGTTAAAAAAGTAGAAGAAGCTTTTAATTGCATGGGAGCTGTTATCAAAACAACCAAGTCCAAAACAGGAAAATTTACAAGTGTTTCGGTTGATGTAACTATGAAGAATTCTCAAGAAATTATTGAGAAATACCAAGAACTTTCTACGATAGAAGGCATTGTATCCTTATAAACATGATGGAAAAATATATAAAAGAAAATGCAAATGATGTAGTGTGTCATTTAGAGTATAATTCTGAACGACAACCACTGATTATTCCAGAATATGGGCGTCATTTGCAAAAATTGATAGAGCAAGCCATTGCAATCGAAAATCTAGAAGAGCGTAACAAAGCGGCAAAATACATCATTCAGGTGATGGGAAGTTTAAATCCTCATTTGAGGGATGTTCCTGATTTTCAGCATAAATTGTGGGATCAACTTTTTATCATTTCAGATTTTCGATTGGTAGTCGATTCGCCCTATCCTATACCATCTCGAGAAGTGTTGCAATTAAAACCAGCCCCGTTACATTATCCTCAAAACTACCCTAAGTATCGATATTATGGGAATAATATCAAGTACATGATTGATGTGGCAAACGAATGGGAAGATGGAGAGTTAAAAAGTGCTCTAGTAAAAGTGATTGCTAATCATATGAAAAAATCGTATTTGAGTTGGAATAAAGATACGGTAAAAGATGATGTCATTTTTGAACATTTATTAGAGTTGTCTAATGGCAAATTGAATTTGTTGCAGAGTAATGAAGAACTTTTGGGGACCAATGATTTGTTGCGAACCAATAAAAAAATGTCGAATAAAACCAGTTCTTCAAATCAACAAAAAAATCAAAACAATAAAAATAAATCGGGCAAAGCTCCAATTCATAAAAATCAAAATAAGAAAAAGTAATTGTTGAGCATTATTCAACATTCTAAATTAAATACAGAGACATGAGTGTTTTTAAAATCGAAGGAGGAATTCAATTAAAGGGAGAAATAACTCCTCAAGGAGCGAAAAACGAAGCGTTACAAATTTTATGTGCGGTATTGCTAACCTCAGAAAAAGTAACTATCAATAATATTCCTGATATTATCGATATCAATAAGTTGATTACATTATTGGGTAATCTAGGAGTTAAAATCCAAAAAAACGGAAGTGGGTCCATAACTTTTCAAGCCGATGAGGTAAATATGGGCTATCTTGAAACCGAAGCTTTCAAAAAAGAAGGTGGATCTCTTAGAGGGTCAATTATGATTGTTGGTCCATTATTGGCTCGTTTTGGAAGAGGTTATATTCCAAAACCTGGAGGAGATAAAATAGGAAGAAGAAGGTTGGATACTCATTTTGAAGGATTTATTAATTTAGGAGCTACTTTCCGTTATAGAAGAGAAGATCATTTTTATGGTGTTGAAGCTCCAGAAGGACTAACAGGTACTTATATGTTGCTCGATGAAGCATCGGTAACAGGTACGGCAAATATTGTGATGGCTGCAGTTTTGGCTAAAGGAACTACGACCATTTACAATGCTGCTTGTGAGCCTTATTTGCAACAGCTATGTAAAATGCTTAATGCTATGGGAGCCAACATCTCAGGGATAGGTTCGAATCTTTTAACTATTGAAGGAGTGGAGCAACTTGGAGGGTGCGAACACCGTATTCTTCCTGATATGATTGAAATTGGATCTTGGATTGGACTAGCGGCTATGACTAAGTCCGAAATTACAATCAAAAATGTAAGTTGGGATAATCTTGGAGTTATTCCTAATGTTTTTAGAAAATTAGGAATTACTATAGAAAGAAAAGGTGATGATATTTTTATTCCAGCGCATCTTGATGGTTACGAAGTAAAAACCGATATAGATGGTTCTATTTTAACAATAGCCGATGCTCCATGGCCTGGTTTTACTCCTGATTTATTGAGTATTATATTGGTGGTGGCTACTCAAGCCAAAGGCGATGTTCTGATCCATCAAAAAATGTTTGAAAGTCGTTTGTTTTTCGTAGATAAACTTATCGACATGGGAGCGAAAATCATCCTTTGTGATCCGCACCGTGCTGTGGTAATTGGGCATGATTTTAAATCACAATTAAAAGCTACTACGATGTCTTCTCCAGATATTCGTGCAGGTATTTCTCTTTTAATTGCCGCTCTATCCGCAAAAGGTACAAGTACCATTCAAAATATTGAGCAAATTGATAGAGGTTATGAGCGTATTGATGAGCGTCTAAGAGCTATTGGCGCTAACATTGTAAGAGCTTAAGCCTTTAATTATTTATTGTCGTTTAAATTGGTTTTGGTTATCAAGACCAATTTAAACGATTTTTTTTAAATGAAAGAGAATGACCCAAGAACAAAAAGCGATACAAGCAACCTACTTCAGTATAATAGGAAATACTTTGCTAGCAATTATAAAAGGGACTGCTGGTTTTTTTGGTAATTCGTATGCGTTGATTGCTGATGCTATCGAATCCACTACAGATATTTTTGCTTCTTTTTTAGTGCTTTTTGGTATTAAATATGCCAATAAACCTGCCGATGAAAATCATCCTTACGGACATGGAAGGGCTGAGCCTTTGGTTACTTTTATAGTAGTGGGTTTTTTAATTACTTCGGCAACTATTATTGCTTATGAAAGTATTCAAAACATTGGCACCCCTCATGCATTGCCCAAATCATGGACGCTGTATGTTTTGGGAGCAATAATTCTTTGGAAAGAGTATTCGTTTCAGGTGGTCATGCGTAAAAGTAAAGAAACCAATAGTTCTTCTTTGAAAGCAGATGCTTGGCATCATAGAAGCGATGCGATTACGTCGGTTGCAGCATTTATTGGAATTGCAATTGCATTGTATTTTGGTAAAGGATATGAAACCGCTGATGATTGGGCAGCTTTATTTGCTTCCTTTTTTATTCTTTATAATTGCTATAAAATATTTAGACCAGCTTTGAGTGAAATTATGGATGAGCATTTTCATCATGAATTAGTAGATGAAATCCGTGCAGTGGCTTTGACTGTACCAGGAATTGTAGATACCGAAAAATGTTTCATCAGAAAAGCAGGAATGCAATTTCATGTGGACTTACACGCAAGAGTTGATGGTACCATTTCTGTTAGAGAAGGACATGAAATTGCACATGATTTGAAAGACACTTTGCGGTCCAAAATTCCTTCTTTAGGTCATGTTTTAATTCATGTTGAACCCAATTGACCAAACCTTCGTTGTTTTTTCTAGTCTAAAAGGTTTAGAAATTTAAGTCCAAAAACAATACCGTCCCTTTGTTGTCCACTTTGATAAGAGCGAACATAATCCAATCGCAATTGACGGAATTTTCCAAAACCAATGTTGTCTAAACCAATACTTGTTTCGAAATAAGGTTTTTGATTGGGTAATGATAGATTGTGAAAGCCTACAATTAAGTTTGTTTTGAGTAAATTGAGTAAAGGAATTTTATTCATAATATACCCCTGATCGTTGTATTCTGAGTGCCATTCAAAATACGCATTGTTTGTACTGTTTGAATAATAGGGCAAGAGATTGAAAACATTCAAATATCGATCGGTTATACCAATGTAGGTTTGATTACCATTGAAATGTTTGTAATCCATAAAAGCAATTTGATCGGCATTCCAAAATTTTCCAGATTTTGCCTGAAGTCCCAAAATCCCTTTATTAGCTAAAGCTAAATCATATTCTATACGAGTTCCAAGAAAGTCGTATTCATATTTTTTATCGCTTCCTGCAAATGTTTTTTCGAAGAAGAAGTAAATAGAAGGCAGTTTTTCGTTGCGAATATTAAATCTTCCATCTGGACGTGAAATGTATTGATTGCCTAGATTTATGCGGCAATTAATGTTGGCTTTTACTAGGTTGTGAGTTGTGAAAGCAGGAGTTGAATAATCGCTAGGAGCCAAAGGATTATTTGAAGTATAAAGTTTGTCATTTTTAATAAATGTTTGAAGGGTTGTGTTAAACAATGGAGAACGTAGCATATAATTGATATTGCCGTATAAGCTGATGCCGTTGGCAATATCTTGAAAATAACTAGCAGCAATAAACTTTTGTTGATAGAGTTTAAGGTAATTTTCTTTGAAAAATAAAGAACTTATAGAGTTTACAAAAGCACTAATAGGGTTGTTTTCGTTGAATTGTTTTACAATCGATCCACCCTTGATTTCGAGTGTAGCATAATTTTGATTGTTAAATCGATGACTAAAAATGCCCGAAATTCGCAATTTGTTTTCTGAAAATCCATAGTTAAAATTAGAAGCTAATGACGAGATCTTTCCTGAATTATCGTCCCATTTTTTAAATTTTATTTCTGAGTCTAAATGGTATCCTTGAACCGTGTTAAAATTAAATGATTTCATGTTTAGCAAACCACTATAGTTGAAAGACCATTTTTCGAAGCTGTTTTTGTAAGCATATCCTACAATTGGAGCTGTAAGTTGAAATTTGTTGTTTTTTTTATCAATAGAATCCAGATAGGTTTTGCTATTACGAAGTGTTTGAAGACTGTCTTTTTTTTGATAATCTTGACTTTCCTCTATAGTTAAAGGAATGGGTCTTATGGTTTGCCAATAACTGTTTTCTTTTTTGTTTGCATTGAGTTCAAAACTTACAATTTCATTCCCAAATGTAGATTTGTCAAAATATTTAGGAAAATCATAATTGCTATAGATGTAGTTGAATTTTCCAGAAAATGAAATACCCATAAATCCGGCGGTAAAAGATAATATTTGTAAGTTTTTACTCCATATTTTAGTGTTGGAATTGAAATTGAAATTTTGCTGAAGCACCATTTTTTCGGTGAATTCATTCCGCATTCGATACCCTTTAATGTCTAAGTCTACAGCATATATTGCCCAACTATCTTCTACTATATAAATGTATCCTTCAAAAACAGGTTCTTTATCGCGTAATGGAATTATTTTTATTTTATTGATTAGTTGATGGTTTTCATCGGTAAAAGTACTTTCCAATTTGAACTTATAATATTCAAAAGCATTAGAGGCAATAGGTGAAATCATTTTTACATTCAAATCAACCGTATTTTCATAGAAATCATAAAAGGAAGAAAGAGCAGTATTATAGCTAAAGCCTTTGTCGTTTCCTGAAATTTTTGAAGCTATAATTTTTTCTTTGAAATGATTCGGTTTTTCGTATGAAATTTTTGAAACTGTTTCCGAAAGATACAAGATGCCACTTCCGGTAGAGTCGAGATTTGCACTCATAGTTTCCGGCATATCGATTTTCATACCCAGAATCTTATTGGGTAAATTTTTAATGGTAAACATGCCACGTGAATAAAAATCAGCGGTAAATCGCGCTGTTTTTTCCGTATTGTTTTTTCGGGCTTTAATTGCGTTTTTGATGATGGAGTTGGCCGGATTGTTCTTGGTGGTAATGATAACTTCGTTTAAGTTGAAGTTTTCCTCAGTCATTTGGATATTAAGAACAAAAGGTTGTTGGTCAAATTGTATCGTTTTTTTTACCGTTTTAAATCCTAAGTATTGAAAAAGCAAGGTGTGTTCGCCTTTGTTTTTTAAAAAAAGTTCGTATTCCCCTTTTTCGTTTGAAGTAGTTCCGGTGTAAGCGTTTTGAATATTAACGGAAACATAAGACAGCGGTTGGCCTTTGTCGTCGGTAATCTTGCCTTTAATTTGAGCAAAAAAGGAAGTAGTAATTAGAAGAGTTAAAATGTAAAATTTTTTCAAATGAATTGCTTTTTTACCTTGTTTTTCGCCTGTTGACTTCATTGTTAGTTTAAAAGAACTAAAGTTAAAGGCGTGACAAATTGTGTTTTAGTAAAATTACACAGATGAAAAAACTTACATATTAAAAATTTGTTAAAATTATTACGGTTAAAATTATGTCAATTATAAGAAAGAGGCTATGGCTAATTCGTAGCTTTTCAATCCAAAACCAAGGATCACTCCTTTAGCATTACCAGAGATGTAAGATTGATGGCGGAAGCTTTCTCTGGAAAAAGTGTTTGAAATATGTACTTCCACAACAGGTGTTGTTACGGCTTTAACAGCGTCACCTATACCTACAGAAGTGTGTGTGTAGGCCCCTGCATTCAAAATGATGCCTGTGTAGGAAAACCCAAATTCTTGAATTTTATCAATTAATTCGCCTTCAATGTTGCTTTGAAAATAGGTAAAAGTTATGGAAGGAAATTTTTCTTTTAGGGTAACTAAATAATCTTCAAAAGTTAGGCTGCCATAAATCTCGGGTTCTCTTTTGCCTAATAAGTTGAGGTTTGGTCCATTAATAATCGCAATTTGCATAATCTTTTTTTTGTAAAAATAGGAAACACTTTTAATAAATTTAAATGATAGCGAGTAAAAATGTAGGTTTGTTTTTTAAAAAAAAACAACATAGGTGTATTTATCCGTCTTTAGAAAGACTTAAGCATTTTAGAGTTAAGACATAGCATTGTTGGTTAACTTCTAAGTAAAATTTGTTGTATTTTTGCTTTACATGAATTGGAGTACCTATATTAAAAATTATCAATCCTATCTTAAAATCGAAAGGGGATTATCAGCCAATACGGTTGCTAATTATACTTTTGATTTGGAGCGATTGTGCCTTTTTTTGGAAGAAAATAGAATAAATGTAAGTCCGTTAGTAATTAATGAAGAGCATATACAAGATTTTATTTATGCTGTTTCTAAGGAGGTGAATGCACGTTCTCAAGCCCGAATCATATCAGGACTAAAAAGTTTTTTTTCCTATTTAGTTTTTGAAGATTTACGTGATGATACGCCAATGGCATTGATCGAAACGCCTAGATTGGGTAGAAAATTGCCAGATACTTTATCAGTTTCGGAGATTGATGATTTGATATTGGCTATAGATTTGAGTACTATTGAAGGAGAGCGCAATCGAGCAATGCTTGAGACGTTATATGGTTGTGGGCTTCGAGTATCCGAATTGGTTCAGCTTAAAATTTCTGATTTGTTTTTTGAGGAAGGGTTTATCAAAGTTAGAGGAAAAGGCAATAAAGAACGATTTGTTCCGATAAGCGAAACGGCACAAAAATACATCTTGATTTATAAAGAACAATGTAGGTTGCATGTGCCCATTCAAAAAGGATTTGAAGACACTTTGTTTTTAAATCGTCGAGGAAGACAGCTAACCCGTGCTATGATTTTTACTATCATAAATCAATTGGCTGATTTAATTGAGCTCAATAAAAAAATAAGCCCACATACGTTTCGGCATTCTTTTGCAACTCATTTACTTGAAAATGGTGCAGATTTGCGTTCTATTCAATTAATGTTGGGGCACGAATCCATAACTACTACTGAAATTTATGTTCATTTGGATCGTAAATTTTTGAAACAAGTAATACACAATTATCATCCTAGAAATAATAAATAGTCATTTATTTTATAATCTAGTTTGGGATTGTCAATTACTTTAACTCTTTATCCATGTTGATTTTTTCTTTAAGATGGTTTTAAATTATTCCTAAGTAACAATGTGTAATTATTTGCAAACAATAGAGTACTAGAAAACTTGAATCAACTTCATGAAAGTTTGATTAATAATCTACCCAAAATTAGCTTTCTAATCCGATTTGAATGTAAACGTAAAAAGCTAATAATTTTTTAAGGATGCCTTTGGTTTACTACAATAAATTTTATTCAATTTTGTTCAATTAAAAATTTTCATAAAAAAAAGGATGTCTAAGAAGTTGGTTTGTATTTGACGAAAAACCAAATTGAAAATATGGGAGGAAAAATTGAAGTTGAAAGCATCTTGGGTATTGGAACTACTTTTCGGCTTTATTTTAAGAAAAGGCAAAAGGAAATCGGGGGATAAATGGAGTGATACTATAAAAAAAAATGGCTTTCAAAGAAAGCCATTTTTTTATGATTATATCAAATGTAATTATTTAGCAATATTTACAGCTCTTGTTTCTCTAATAACAGTTACTTTGACTTGTCCTGGGTAAGTCATTTCTGTTTGAATTTTTTGAGAAATTTCAAATGATAAAGTAGCAGCATTTTCATCGCTCACTTTTTCACTTTCAACAATAACACGAAGTTCTCTACCCGCTTGAATTGCGTAGGCATTTTTAACACCGTTGAAGCCGTAAGCTACTTCTTCAAGGTCTTTAAGGCGTTGAATGTATGAATCTAAAACTTGTCTTCTTGCGCCAGGTCTTGCTCCTGAAATAGCGTCACAAACTTGAATGATTGGAGAAAGTAAGGATTTCATCTCAATCTCATCATGGTGAGCTCCAATAGCGTTGCAAACCTCTTCTTTTTCACCATATTTTTCAGCCCACTGCATCCCTAATAATGCGTGTGGTAAATCACTTTCTGTGTCAGGAACTTTACCGATATCGTGTAATAGTCCAGCTCTTTTCGCTAGTTTAACATTAAGGCCTAATTCGGCAGCCATAATACCACACAACTTGGAAACTTCTCGAGAGTGTTGTAAAAGATTTTGACCGTAAGAAGATCGGTATTTCATACGACCTACAACTTTGATTAGTTCAGGGTGTAGTCCATGAATTCCTAAGTCGATAACAGTTCTTTTTCCTACTTCAATGATTTCATCATCAATTTGTTTGGTGGTTTTGGCAACCACTTCTTCAATTCTAGCAGGGTGAATTCGGCCGTCCGTAACCAATTTATGCAAAGATAATCGAGCAATTTCTCTACGAACAGGGTCAAAACAAGATAAAATAATTGCCTCAGGAGTATCGTCTACAATAATCTCTACACCTGTTGCTGCTTCTAAGGCTCTGATGTTTCGTCCTTCTCGACCAATAATTCTTCCTTTTACATCATCCGATTCGATATTGAAAACGGATACGCAGTTTTCTACAGCTTCTTCGGTACCTACACGTTGAATGGTGTTGATGATGATTTTTTTAGCTTCTTGTTGGGCTGTAAGTTTGGCTTCTTCGATTGTATCTTGAATGTGAGACATTGCTTTCGATTTTGCCTCAGCTTTTAAACCTTCAACAAGTTGTTCTTTGGCTTCTTCAGCAGATAAACCTGAAATTACCTCAAGTTGTTCGAGTTGGCTACGGTGCAATTTTTCTACTTCAGCCTGTTTTTTGTCTAAAACATCTATTTTGGCTTGGTATTCCGCTTTTTTGTTTTCAAAATCTTCGTTGATTTTTTTGGCTTTAGAAAGTTCGTTAGATACTTGCGATTCTTTGTCGCGTATTCTTTTTTCTACTTCTGCTACTTTTTTGTCGCGAGCCAAAATCACTTGTTCGTGTTCTGATTTTAATTCGATAAATTTTTCTTTAGCTTGAAGAATTTTATCTTTTTTAATGTTTTCAGCTTCAAAAGAGGCATCTTTTAAGATAGAAGCAGCTTCTTTTTTCGCATTTTTGATTAAGTTAGAAATGTTACTTTTTTCAATGATTTTGGCTACGCCAAAACCTATGGCTACTCCTATGATTCCTGAAATGATAATTAATAATGTACTATCCATTGGTGTTTGAGTTATTTATATAAAAAAAACCTACATTAGTGGGTTTGTATAAACTCGAAAAGACAAGTTTTGAGCTAACTCGCTGTTCAAGCTTCCAAACTGAATTGGCTTGCTATAGTAACGATGATTCGCTCATTTTAATTTGTTAGTGTTGAGTTTATCAAAATAAAAACTAATGTAGGCAGTATCTTAATTTTTTGTAAAGAACGTATTTAATCGAGATATTGGTCTAATATCAAATTGATTTTTTGCAATCGGTCGATAGTGTTACTATTATCCAATGTTTTGTCAATCTGTTTTTGTTCCACCTGAGCAGCAAATTGTAGTGCACACATGGCAAGTACATCTTGCTTGTCTCGAACCGCATAATTTTCTTCAAATTGCTTAATCATCATATCAATCTTTTTCGAAGCACTTCTTAAGCCTTCTTCTTGGTTAGCGTCTACCGTTAGAGGGTATACTCTATCTGCAACTGATATTTTTATTTTAAGCTTTTCTTTCATGGTTATTCTGATAGCTGGGCTATACAGGAATCAATTTCACGAATTAATGAATTTATTTTCAGCTTTGTATCTCTTTTATTATCCTCACTGCCTAATAATGAATTGGCAAATTTGAGTGCCTCATTTTGCTTTTGCAGTCGATCTATTTCATGCGACTGTTGGGCTATGATTGCTGTTGATTCTGATATTTTTGCCTTTAATTCTAGTTCGTTTTTTTGTAAAAGTTGTATCTTAGAAAAAAGCCGAGCTATTTTAATTTCAAGAGTATCAATTATTTCTGCAATTACACTCATCCTTGAATCCAATCATTTCTTAATCATACAAAGTTAGTATTCCTTTTTATTATTACAACGTTTTATTTGATTTTTTCTTTTAAAAACAACTAACACTTTATTAACCAATAGTATAGCGTATTGTTTTTTTTGGTCGTATTTTTACCTCTTTTACTTAACTTAGCTGAAAGTAAATGGTATGAAAAACTTTTTAATTTTATTTCTTTTAACAGGGCTTTTACAGGCTCAGAATCAATATCCTAAGGATTATTTTCAATCTCCATTGGGTATACCAATGCAATTGTCGGGTAATTTTGGCGAGTTAAGACCCAATCATTTCCATGCCGGGTTGGATTTTAAAACACAGCAAAAACAAGGTTTACCTGTTTTTGCTGCAGCCGATGGTTATGTTTCTAGAATTAAAATTTCGACTTTCGGCAATGGAAAAACACTATATATTACACATCCCAATGGGTTTACAACAGTTTACGCGCATCTTTTAAAAATGGAAGGCGTTATTGAAGCCTTAGTCAAAAAACGCCATTATGAGGAGAAAACATTTGAATTGGAACTTTTTTTATCTCCTAATGAATTGCCTGTATCTAAAGGCCAAGTAATTGCTTATACTGGAAATACTGGAGCTTCTCAAGGGCCGCATTTGCATTTTGAAATCAGAGATTCTAAAACGGAATGGGTTATAAATCCTATGTTTTTTGGTTTTGATTCGTTTATGCAGGATACTAGAAAGCCACAAGTTACAGCTGTTTATGTTTATCCTTTGGATGAAAATAGTGCAGTAAATCAATCTCAGCGTCCTATCCCTATTTCATTGTCATTGCAAAAAGATGGGACCTATTTGGCCGATCCGGTTGCGGCTAGAGGGACAATTGGATTTGGTTTTGTTGCTTCTGATAAAGACAATGTGTCGAATAATAATAATGGAATTTTTTCAGCCAAAGGATATTATAATGGCAGTCTGAGTTATGCTTTTCAATTTGATACCTATTCTTTTGATGATATGAAATACATCAACGTACTAATAGATTACGAAAAGTATAAAAAGACACAACAGCGCGTACAACAATTGTTTAGCAAAAGTTCTTTTGGTTTTAAGTGTATACAAGCAGATGCTAGTAATGGAATGATATCTGTTATGCCCAATTTATCGGGTACTTATCGAATGGAAATTGCCGATTATCATAATAATGTAACGCAAATCAACATACCAATTGTTTATGATACCCATGCAGTTGTAGTTCCATCAGAACCTATGCCATCACTTTATGCTGTCAAAGCGAAAAAAGATTATGTTTTTGAAAAGGATAATTGGTCTGTTAATCTTCCAGCCAATACTTTTTTTAATGATTTTGACCTCAATCTTTCTGTGGCTAACAAAGTCCTTTCGTTACACGAAGATATTGTTCCGGTTAATGCTAGTTTTTCGATTCAGGTTCAAGATGCATCTCATGCCAAAGAAAAAAGGCAAAAAATGTTTATTGGTCGCGTTAACGGAAAAAAAATTGCATATAACCCAACTATAGTTAATGAGGATACCTTTGCTATTAAAACTAAAGTTTTAGGGAAATATGGTTTGATCATCGATGATGTTAAACCTGTTATTACAATGAATAAACCTATACAGGGGAAATGGCTGACTGGGCAAAAAGAATTAAGTTTGATTGTTTTTGATGCATTATCTGGGATCAAATCTTACAATGGGTATTTGAATGACCAATGGATTTTAATGGAGTATGATAACAAAACCAATACGATTACACATAAATTTGATGATGGTATAGTAGCTGAAGGTGCCAATACATTAAAAGTAATTGTTGAAGATCAAATGGGGAATTCTACTACCTTTGAAACACGTTTTTTTAGAAGTCAAATACAAAAATAAATATCTTTTGAAATTAGTCTCCCTTCGTTTTTTATGGTTTGTTCCTTTTATATGTTTGAGTGTTTTTGCTCAGAAAGGCAGGTTACAAGGTGTTATTGTTGATGAAAAAAACATCCCTGTCTCTGGAGTAAACGTTTCGGCTTCTGGGCAAACGATAGTATCAAATACAAAAGGATTTTATAGTGTTGCTGTAGAACCCAACCAAAAAGTAGCTGTGGTTTTTACCCATATTTCTTTCAAAAAGGTTACATTGACTTTGACCATCGCTCCCAATGAAGTAGTTGATTTTAATTTGGTACTAAAAGAAAGTGAAGAGCAAATTGGTGAAGTAGTAGTGACGATTTATAACAAGAAAAAAATTCAAGGGATTACGACTATTGATCCTAAAATTTTAAAAAATATACCAGGAGCAAATCCAGGAGTAGAGAATATCCTAAAATCCTTAGCGGGTGTTAATGCCAACAATGAATTAAGTAGTCAGTATTCCGTTAGAGGTGGAAATTATGATGAGAATTTGGTATATGTAAATGAAATGGAAGTCTATCGCCCTTTTTTAATTCGTTCTGGACAACAAGAAGGGCTTAGTTTTACCAATTCTGATTTGATTCAGAGTATTGATTTTTCGGCGGGAGGTTTTCAATCAAAATTTGGAGATAAATTGTCTTCTGTTTTGGATATCACCTATCGAATTCCAGATGCCTTTGCAGCCAAAGTTGAGGCTAGCTTTTTAGGAGGGAGTGCAGCATTGGATTTGGTTTCTAAGAACCAAAAATGGTCAGCAGTTACCGGTGTTAGATACCGAAACAACAGTTTGTTGGTTGAGAGTCAAGAAACGCAAACCAATTTCACCCCCACTTTTGTTGATGTGCAGACCGCTATTAATTATCACGCTTCTTCAAAATGGCAATGGAGTTTTTTAGGTAACATTTCTCAAAACAATTATAACTACGAGCCCCTTACCAGAAAAACTAATTTTGGAACCATTGATAATCCTCAAGCATTGTTGATTTTTTATGAGGGGAAAGAAAAAGATCAATATAAAACAACTTTTGGCGCCATGAAAACTACATTCAAAGCCAACGATGTTTCAACTTTTAAATTTTTAAATACAATTTTTCACACCCAAGAAAAAGAGTATTTTGACATTTTAGCACAATATCGCTTGGCAGAAGTGGATGCCAATATTGGTTCGGAGTCTTTTGGAGAAGTTACTTTTTCAAGAGGGATTGGGTCTCAGTTAAATCATGCTAGAAATGATTTGGATGCTCTAATTCTCAATACGGAAATCAAAGCGATGCACGATTGGAAAAAAAACAGTTTGGAGTGGGGGGTAAAATTCACTCGGGAGTCCATACGTGATAGAATAAGTGAATGGGAGGTGATAGATTCGGCCGGTTTTGCCATTAATCCCCCTATTTTATTACCCCAAAAGGACGAACCTTACACTGTTTACAATGGGCCTTTAGTGCCTTTTCAAGAGGTAAGAGCTATCAATTATAATACAATTAATAGATTGTCAGGGTTTATACAATGGAGTCAAAAGTTAAACTTTGAAAAAGCGCAAGTTTGGTATACTTTAGGTTCTAGATTTCAATCTTGGCAAGTAAATGGTGGACTAATTGCGGGTAAATCACAATTGACGGTTAGTCCTAGAATTCAATTGTCTTTAATTCCTCAAGCAATTCCAAATCTTTTATTCCGAATTTCGGGAGGATTTTATCATCAACCTCCTTTTTATCGCGAACTTCGGAATAGTGAAGGGGAGGTGGTGCCCAATGTAAAAGCCCAGCAGTCTATTCATTTGGTGTTGGCTAATGAGTTTTCTTTTAATCTGTGGGACCGACCCTTTAAATTGATTTCGGAGGGGTATTATAAGTCCTTATCAGATGTTAATGTCTATACTCTTGATAATGTTCGCATTCGATATCAGGCCAATAATGATGCTGTTGCCTATGCCAAAGGTATTGATTTGAGGTGGAATGGAGAATTTGTCCCGGGTACTGAGTCGTGGATTAGTTTTGGCTATATGAAGACAGAAGAAAATTATCAAAACAATGGATTTATTGCTCGTCCTACAGATCAACGATTGAAGTTTGCCATGCTTTTCCAAGATTATATGCCGAATATTCCAAGCGTTAAATTGTATTTGAACTTAGTATACAATACGGGTTTGCCTGGAGGTTCACCGTCCTATGCTGATCCATATTTGTATCAATCCCGATTGCGGGATTATAGAAGGGCCGATGTTGGTTTTTCCAAGCTTTTAGTAGACAGGAATGCTTCAAGGTCTTATGGGAAATGGGCAAAATATTTTCAAGAATTAGCCATTGGTCTTGAAGTTTTTAATATATTTAATAATCAAAATGCAATAACCAATACTTGGGTGCGCGACGTGTATACCAAAACGCAATACGGGATTCCCAATTATATGACTTCAAGGGTTTTTAATGTAAAACTCAATGCTAGTTTTTAATTAAAAACATACAGTTTTGTTTTTTAACTTTTGAGTTTCAGTTTATGGTTCGTTAGAATTGATTATTTTTGGATATAAATTTATAAAGATGATAAAATTTTCGTTCAGTAGTTGCTTGTTTTGTCTCGTTGTATTGGTAAGTTGCCAAAAGGAAATAGAAAAGCCAAAAGTAATTTATGGGGATTCTTCTAAAAAAGCGGCAACCGTAAGAGTTGACTCTGCTAAGGTGGAGATTGCTGATTTACCCATTCAAATGGAAGGGACGGATTATTTGCTTCACCCAGTAGGTGATATGAGAGTTTTGGAACGAGGCGATAAATCAAGATTTGGGTCTTCTGCTGTAAAAGATGTTAGTTTTACCATAAGCAATGTATCTCAGTATGAAATCACAGGTTATTTACAGAATGTAAAATTCCAAAAAATCAATTCGGATTCTATTCGTCCATTGACAAAGAAACCTGTTTTAATTGAGACCATAACCTATTTGAAAACAGTTTCCGATAACTTGGGTAAGAAAATTTTAGTTTATACTTTGGTTGATAACGATACTAATAGAGATGGTAAATTGGATACGAATGATATCAATACCTTATACTTAAGTTGGGTTAGTGGGCAAAATTTTGTTAAAATGTCTGCGGAGTTAGAAGAACTAATCGATTGGAATCTTATAGAATCAAATAACAAATTGTATTTTAGAACAATAGAAGATACTAATAAAAATGGGCAATTTGACAAAAATGATGTGTTACACTACAATTACATTGATTTGTCTAAAAATAAATGGGAAGTAATCCGATATTCTCCAGTTTAAATTAAAATATCACTTTCTAAATCAGATTTTTCAATCTTAATTTGGTATCCTAATTTTGATACCAATTCGATGACTAGTCTTTTATACCAATTTTCTGATTTAGGATGGATGTATATTTTTTCAATTAGTATATCTAAATCCACATTGATTTTTAAGCCGTCATTTAGTTTGTGATTGGATGGGCTAACATCACTCAAAATCCGAACCTCACGTTCGTACTGAAAGCTTTTTCTTTTGTATAAAAATGGGAAAAACATATCGTCAAAAGGAATGTGTTCAATTTTGTAGTCAATATAATTAACCTCTCCAATGTATTGTTCAAATTCCTTTTCAGGTTTTAACGCGTCTTGTAATCTTCTTATGGTGGATTGTATAGCAAGTCCTTCACTATTTTGTGTAAATATTTGCCACATCGCAAAAGACTCGTATTCGTTGATATGCCAACTACTAATGGCTACTTTTTCTCGGTGTTTTTTATAATAGGAAAGGAAGTCTGGATTGTCTTTCGATAGTTTTTTTATTTCTTCGTAAGTTGGTTCGCTAAATGTCCCTTCGTATTGATCTTCAAATTTGTCGGACCTAGACATGAACAATTTCTTTGAAATCAACAAATCCAAAAACTTCGACAAGTCTAGATATTTCCATACGATAGTATCTAAATCTTGCGGAAGTTTGATTTTGGATTGATGTTTATACATTCTTTAGGGATTGAATGTTAATTAAATTAATCTTTCAGAAATTATTCTAACGATTGCATCGAAACCAATTTACTGTAGGTTCCGTCTAGCGCAATTAATTCTTCGTGTGTACCTTGTTCTACAATTTTGCCTTTTTTCATTACCACAATAAGATTAGCATTTTGTATAGTGGAAAGGCGGTGGGCAATAACGATAGAAGTGCGATTTTGCATCATGTTTTCTAGGGCTTCTTGTACAAATTTTTCGCTCTCAGTGTCTAAGGCAGATGTTGCCTCATCAAGTATCATAATTGGAGGATTTTTGAGTACGGCTCGAGCGATAGAAAGTCGCTGTTTTTGTCCGCCTGATAGTTTGTTACCGCTGTCACCAATATTGGTGTTGATTCCGTTAGGTAAATCATTTACGAATTCAAAAGCATTGGCAATTTTTAAAGCATCAATAATTTCCTCATCGGTAGCGTCTGGTTTTCCTAAAAGTAGATTGGCTTTTATCGTATCGTTAAATAGAATACTATCTTGTGTAACCAAACCAATCAAATTTCTCAAAGCCACCAAGTCCATGTCTTTGATGTCTATTCCATCAATTTGAATGGCTCCTTCATGTACATCGTAAAAACGGGTTAACAAGTTGGCTATGGTGCTTTTTCCGCTTCCAGATTGTCCAACTAAGGCAACGGTTTGTCCTTTTTTAACCTCTAAAGAGAAGTTTTTAAGTACATTTTCATCTTCGTATTTAAAATTAATGTTCGAAATGGTAATTTCTGATTCAAATGCTTCTTTTTGAATTGCATTTTCTTTAGAAGTGATTTCGTTTTCTACATCCAAAACTTCAAAAACACGCTCGGCAGCTGCTAGTCCATTTTTCACCGAATACGAAGCTTTGGAAATAGCTTTAGCTGGTGTTAGGATATTGAATGCTAAGGTTAAATAGACAATAAAAGAAGCTCCATCAAGTGATTTGTCATTTAAAACTAAGAGGCCTCCGTAAAAAAGTAGTATGGCAATGGTAGTTACCCCAAGAAATTCGCTAAGCGGAGTAGCCAAGTTGTTTCGGCTTCCGATGCTGTTGGTTAAATTAAGCAAACGTGTTACCGAGTCATTAAATCGACCTTTAAAACTAGGTTCTGCATTATAACTTTTTACTACTTTAAGTCCTCCTAAAGTTTCTTCAACCACAGAAATTAATGAACCGCTTTCTCTTTGCGCTTCTAAGGATTGACTTCGTAAATTTTTAGCTAGTTTGGAAATAATCCAACCCGAGATTGGCATGAAAACCAATACAAATAAAGTAAGTTTCGTACTAATGGCAAACATCATTCCCAAAGCAAAAACGATAGTTAAGGGTTCTTTTACTACTAATTCTAAGATGGAAAAAAAAGAGTTTTGAACTTCGTTAACATCACCAAGCATGCGCGCCATCATATCACCTTTTCTTTTTTCAGAATAATAGGAGATAGGTAACTCAATAATTTTGGCATACATTGATCGTCTCAAATCTTTCAAAACACCATTTTTAAGATGCATGATGTGAAAAGAGGCTAAATAATTGAATAAATTCTTAATAAAAAAAGTTGTTATTACCATAGCAACCACAAACAAGAGTACCACCTCGGTACTCTCATTCTCTGATAAAGATGAAATTTTGAAATTGATATAATCAGTTACATATTCCTTCAGGTGCCCTATTCCTTTATAAATAGGTTGAGCATATGCTTTTTGATCTTCTGTTTTTCCAAAAAGTACTTGAAGTACAGGAAATAGAGTCAACATCGATATGGTGCTAAACAAGGCATACAAAATATTAAAAATCACATTCCAAATGATATGTGCTTGATAAGGTTTTGTATAGGGTAATAATTTTTTTATGTTTTGATCCATTTAAGTTGTTTTTTATTAGTAAGACCCGATGAGTTGATCACTTATCGGGTCTTTGCCAAAACGTAGTTTGGGCTTAATTAAGTTGCATTGCAGTTATGATATTGTTGATTTTTTGGTTTAAAAGGCTTTCAACTGCATCAAAATCTTTGGTTGATTCTAAAGTGGCATTCACGCTGATATAAAACTTAATTTTAGGTTCAGTACCAGAAGGTCTAGCGCAAATTTTTGAACCGTCCTCGGTGTAGTATATCAGTACATTCGATTTTGGAATGTTCATAGTGTCTTCTTCGCCTGTCAATAAATTTTTGGCAATAGAAGATTGATAGTCTTCCACCATAATCACGCGTTGTCCGTTAATTTCTTTCAATGGATTTTCGCGCAAATCAATCATCATTTGATTGATAGCTTGTAGGCCATCCATACCTTTTTTGGTCAAGGAAATTAAGTGCTCTTTATAAAATCCGTGATCAACATATAGATTGATTAATTCTTTATAAACAGAACTTCCATTGGCCTTTGCTTGAGCGGCTAATTCGCAAACCAACAAGGTAGCTGCTACGGCATCTTTATCTCTTACGGCATCGCCGACCATGAATCCAAAACTCTCTTCGCCACCTCCAATGAATTCTAATTCAGGGAAATCTTTGATCATTTTGGCAATCCATTTGAAACCTGTTAGTCCAACTTTGCATTCTACATCATAGGCTGAGGCTAACTCCATCATCATTGGTGTAGAAACAATAGTGGATCCAACAAATTGTTTTCCGTTGATTTTGCCGGCTTGTTTCCACTTTTCTAACAAAAAGGCGGTCATTAAAATCATGGTTTGATTTCCGTTTAATAACACCATTTTTCCTTCGTTATTTCTAACGGCTACACCTAAACGGTCACAGTCAGGGTCGGTTCCAACTACAATGTCGGCATTGGTTTTTTCAGCTAATGCCAATGCCATAGTTAGTGCTTCTGGCTCTTCGGGGTTGGGTGATTTTACTGTTGGGAAATCACCATTCGGCACTGCTTGTTCTTCAACGATGTGTACATTTGTGTAGCCAGCATTTTTCAATGTTTGAGGAATTGCTGTAATTGATGTACCATGTAAAGAAGTGAAAACGATGTTTAGGTTTTCTTTGGCTGCTGATGGTGTATTGAAACTTGCGTTTTTGATTGATGAAGCGATAAAAGCCTCGTCAATTTCTGTATCGATCAGGTGAATCAACTCTTCTTGGGCGGTGAAGTTGATTTCGTCATACTTGAGATTTTCAATCATTTGAATAATTTCTCCATCTTGTGGAGGAACAATTTGTCCGCCATCTTGCCAATATACTTTATAACCGTTGTATTCTGGTGGATTGTGAGACGCAGTTAAAACAATTCCGCAGTGACAATTTAAGTGTTTTAAGGCGAATGACAATTCGGGAGTAGGTCTTAAATCGGAAAATAAATACACCTCTATTCCGTTAGCCGAAAATACATCCGCTACTGTTTTTGCTAGTGTTTTACTATTGTGTCTACAGTCGTAAGCAATTACGGTTTTAATTTTTTCCCCTGGAAATACTTTTTTTAAATAATTGGATAAGCCTTGAGTGCTTTTGCCTAAAGTGTATTTGTTGATGCGATTATCGCCAACCCCCATTACACCTCGCATACCGCCGGTGCCAAATTCTAAATTTTTATAAAAACTTTCTTCTAAATCTTTTGGAGCAGTGGTCATTAACTCTTTTACCGCCTCTTGAGTTGCGGTGTCAAATGTTGGGGTAAGCCAAACATTTAGTGCATCTAGGATATTTTGAGGAATATGCATTTTTATTAATTTTAGTGAAACAATTTATATTGGATGTATAATTAAAAAAGGATGAAATCAACTTATACATTTATTTGTTTTGCAATTTTATAGCGCTCTTCATTGTTTTTGGTTCTAAGGATGATTTCTCCCAAAAATCCTGCTAAGAACAATTGAGTACCCAATACCATTGTTGTTAATGCAATATAAAACCAGGGGTTGTTGGTAACGAGGCTATACTTCATGTCATTGTACATATGATACAATTTTGAAATTCCAATGTAAGCGGCTGCAAAAAAACCTATAACAAACATTAGAGAGCCAATGGCACCAAATAAATGCATTGGTCTTTTGCCAAAACGAGACAAAAACCAAATGGTGATTAAATCCAAAAATCCATTGATGAAACGGTCCATTCCAAATTTGGTTTCGCCGTATTTTCTGGCTTGATGTTGTACTACTTGTTCGCCAATTTTTCCAAAACCAGCGTTTTTGGCTAATACAGGAATGTAACGGTGCATTTCACCAGAAACTTCAATGTTTTTAACCACAACATTTTTATAGGCTTTTAATCCGCAGTTGAAATCATTCAATTGCACTCCAGAGGTTTTTCTGGCAGCCCAGTTAAATAGTTTGGAAGGAAGATTTTTGGCTACAACGGAGTCATAGCGTTTCTTTTTCCAGCCCGAAACCAAATCATATTTTTGTTCGGTAATCATGTTGTATAATCCTGGGATTTCATCAGGGCTATCTTGTAAATCGGCATCCATTGTGATAATTACATCACCTTTAGCCTGGGCAAATCCAGCATGTAACGCTTGCGATTTACCAAAGTTTTTCATGAAACGAATGCCTTTTACATTAGGATTTTCCTCAGCCAGCTTTTCGATTATTTGCCAAGAGTTGTCTGAGCTTCCATCGTCTAGAAAAAGGATTTCATAAGAGTAGTTGTTGGATTGCATCACCTTGATTATCCATGAGTACAATTCCGGTAGAGATTCCTCTTCGTTCAAAAGAGGTATTACAATTGATAAATTCATTTAATTTATTCTTGATAAGATTTTCTTGTTTTGAAAAAAGCGGCCATAATAAGACCGAAAATAGAGCTAAAAGCTAAACTAGTTAGCATTCCTTTTAATAAGGATGAAATGTCATAAGGGCTACTTTCTTTCATTCCTTTTATCGCTTCATTGATTGCCGAAGCTGGAGCTCCAAACTTTTGCATCATTGAAATGGTATATTTTAGGGTAATTTCGTTTAATGTATCTTTGGCAGAAGGATCAATAATATTGAAAAGCAAGATATTAAAAAGGGTAGATATTAGTATTCCTAAAGCTGCAGCTATGAAATAAGTAGTGAAAGCGTCTTTAAAAGAAAAATCTCCTTGAATTTCTTTTTTGGTTTTAATTAATAAAAGGATGCCAATAATTAAATAGATGGCAATACTTAAAATTCCAATCCATGGTTTGATAAATAGTTTAAGGTCAATTGTGTAGAGTGTAGCAGTAAGGAGACAAGAGAATAGTCCTGATACGATTCCGAAGGTTATCCCGTTCTTTTTGATGATTTCGTTAATCATTTTAGGCAAGGTTTTAATTTAATCGACAAATATAGCAAATATGCACGTATTAGTATTAAAAATGTTTTTTCAGCTGAGGTAAAAAAAAATGAAATAAAAGATTTGTGTTTCTAAAAATAAATGTAAATTTGCACACTCAAAAATAAAAATGAAATATTAAAAAGTTATAAGTTGTTTATACCTTTTCAAGGTTTTTGAAAAGCTGCAAAACAAATTATAATTGAAACTTATAAAACAAAATTTATCATGAAAAAAGGTATTCACCCAGAGAATTACAGATTAGTTGCTTTCAAAGACATGTCAAATGACGATGTTTTTATCACTAAATCTACAGCAGAAACTAAAGAAACAATTATTCACGAAGGCGTTGAATATCCAGTTGTAAAAATGGAGATTTCTAGAACTTCTCACCCTTTTTACACAGGTAAATCTAAACTTATCGATACTGCAGGACGTATTGATAAATTCAAAACTAAATACGCAAAACACGTTAAATAATTTTAACTCGTTTTTAAATACAGTAAAGCCTTTCTATTTAGAAAGGCTTTTTTTATTGGTTTTTAGTGGTTTGCTATACGTTTATAATGGGAGTGTAAAGGAAATTAGTTGTAAATTTGTGCACAAAAACGCAAAAACTAAAACAATAACCAAAACGTTTAATAATGAATTACATCCTTTTTGACGGTCCCGCAAGAAATGCGTTGTTGCCGTTTACTTTTACTCGTCCGGTGGCTGATATTTTGGTAGGTATCATGACCATTCGTCAAAAGTGGGAGTGGTATTTAGGTACAACAACTACCACTTTGACCGAGGAGTATTTGTCTGAGAAATACCCTATGGTAGAATTAGAGCATAATGTAATGATTAATGCTTCTTATTTGCCCAATGCTGTTTTGGCAGAAATGGTTAAAAATTTGGAACCCAATCAAGCCATTCTTAAGAATGATGAAATTGTTGCATTTTACACAACAGATAGTCAAGAGGAAGTTGATTTTGATTCCTATGAAATTATTGATTACCTTGATGAGGGGATTGTTATCGAAAATACTTGGGATATTTTTTCTAAGAATGATCAAGCAATTAGAGAGGACTTTGTTATTTTGACACAAGAGAGACATTCACAAAGAGTACCCAAAAGTGTGAATGTTATAGCGCCGGAAAATATATTTATTGAAGAAGGGGCTCAACTTGAATTTGTAACCTTGAATGCATCAACTGGTCCTATTTATATTGGGAAAAATACCGAGATCATGGAAGGTACTGTAATTCGTGGACCATTCGCGCTTTGTGATAATGCCTCTGTAAAATTGGGGGCCAAAATTTATGGCGCGACTACAGTAGGCCCGGGTTCTAGGATAGGAGGCGAAGTGAAAAACTCGGTTATTTTTGCTAATTCTAATAAAGGTCATGAAGGGTTTTTAGGGGATTCTGTTCTGGGTGAATGGTGTAATATTGGCGCCGATAGCAACAATTCGAACCTTAAAAACAATTATGAAGAAGTACGTTTGTGGAGCTATCAAACAGAGGGTTTTGCGAAAACAGGACTTCAGTTTTGCGGATTAATGATGGGCGATCATAGTAAATGTGGTATCAATACCATGTTCAATACAGGAACTGTAGTAGGAGTGAGTGCTAATATTTTTGGAAGTGGGTTTCCAAGAAATTTTGTTCCAAGTTTTTCATGGGGAGGTGCATCTGGGTTTACGACTTATCAAACCAAAAAAGCTTTTGAAACGGCGAGACTAGTAATGTCACGTCGCAATATTGCTTTTGATGAAAAAGAAGCAGCGATTTTAGAGCACGTTTTTGAAATTACTAAAAAGTATCGTAAAGAATAAAAAGTTCTTCAACTGTTTATAGAAAATGCCTCTTTCATTTTGGAGAGGCTTTTTTTATTGCACTTAATCGGGATACCAATTGCGCAATTCTTTATTTAAACTATCTTTGCACCTTCAAAATTTTAGCGTTCAAAATCATCTGATTTTTAACCTCTAACCTTTTATTTTTAAATTAATGATTACAGTAAACGATATTGCCGTTGAATTTGGTGGCACAACTCTTTTTAGCGAAGTTACTTTTGCTATTAATGAAACCGATAAAATTGCCCTTATGGGTAAAAATGGAGCGGGGAAATCTACTTTGTTAAAGATTGTAGCAGGGGTAAACAAGCCTACACGTGGGGTTATTTCGGCTCCAAACGATGCCGTAGTAGCTTATTTGCCGCAACATTTATTAACGGAAGATAATTGTACTGTGATGGAAGAAACATCCAAAGCTTTTGCGGGTGTTTTGAATATGAAAAAAGAAATCGATGATATCAATGAACAATTGACCATTCGCACGGATTACGAAAGCGATGACTACATGAAATTGATTGAAAGAGTTTCTGAATTGTCCGAAAAATATTATTCGATTGAAGAGGTTAATTATGAAGCTGAAGTTGAAAAAATATTAAAAGGTTTAGGTTTTGAAAGAGAGGATTTCAATCGCCCCACCAAAGAGTTTTCTGGTGGTTGGAGAATGCGAATTGAATTGGCAAAAATCCTTTTGACTAAGCCTGATTTGATTCTACTCGATGAGCCAACCAATCACTTGGATATGGATAGTATCGAATGGTTAGAGGACTTTTTGATTAATCAAGCCAAAGCGGTTATGGTAATTTCTCACGATAGAGCTTTTGTCGATAATATTACCAACCGTACTATCGAAGTGACAATGGGAAGAATTTATGACTACAAAGCCAAATATTCTCATTATTTAGAATTGCGAAAAGAAAGACGTGTTCATCAGCAAAAAGCTTACGATGAGCAACAAAAATTTATCGCAGATAATCAGGCGTTTATTGAGCGTTTTCGTGGTACTTTTTCTAAAACCGATGCCGTACAATCTCGTGTGAGAATGTTGGAAAAACTTGTTCCTATCGAAGTAGATGAAATTGATACTTCGGCTTTGAAATTGAAATTTCCACCATCAGTTCGTTCGGGGCAATATCCTGTTATTGTGAAAGATTTGGAAAAATCGTATGGCGATAAATTGATTTTTAAAGATGCCAATTTAGTAATTGAGCGCGGTCAAAAAGTGGCTTTCGTGGGTAAAAACGGTGAAGGTAAATCTACCATGATTAAAGCCATCATGAAGGAAATCGAAATCAATGGGGGTTCTGTAGAGGTTGGGCACAATGCACAAATTGGCTATTTTGCCCAAAATCAAGCCGCCATGTTGGATGAGAATGCTACCATATTTGAAACCATTGACAGAATTGCTGTTGGAGATATTCGAACGCAAATAAAAAATATTCTTGGAGCGTTCATGTTTCAAGGAGATGATATTCAAAAGAAAGTAAAAGTACTTTCTGGTGGAGAGAAAACGCGTTTGGCCATGATTAAATTGTTATTAGAACCTGTAAATCTTTTGATTCTGGATGAGCCGTCCAATCACTTGGATATGAAAACCAAAGATATTATCAAAGATGCGTTGCGTGATTTTGATGGGACTTTAATTCTAGTTTCGCACGACAGGGATTTCCTTGACGGATTGGCCACAAAAGTTTTTGAGTTTGGAAACAAGCGTGTCGTAGAGCATTTTGAAGATATCAAAGGTTTTCTTGCTCATAAGAAAATGGATAGTATGCGAGAAATCGAAAAGAAATAATTTATTTTATTTTGAAATAATCAAAAAGGCAAGTGGTTCATTCACTTGCCTTTTTTGTTTTATGTTGATTGTAATGCTTTTTTGCTTTTGAAATACAAGGCGATATAGGATAAAATAGCGCAAACTATTCCAATTATAATCATATTGTAAATTGGATTTTGTACTTGTGATAAGGTGCCTTCTTCAATAATTAGGATTCGAAACGCCTTTAAAAAGTGGGTCAATGGAATAATATTAGCCACGCCTTGAACCCAATTGGGCATTTGGCTTAAAGGCCAACTAAATCCACTCAAAATAAAACTTGGAGTAGCAATCACCATTAAAATTTCGGTGGCTTTGAGCTGATTTGGAATCAAAATACTTACTAGAATTCCAATAAAAGAGACCGAGAGAATAAAGATACCTGCCACAAAAGTGAGTTGTGGAAGGTTCGTGAAAAAAGGAATCCGGAAGTAAAAGGTGAACAACCAATAGATAAGCCATACTCCAAAACTCATCACTAAATAAGGGATAATTTTAACGCTTATCATCTGTACAATCGAATTGCTTTTTTGGACTAATTGGCTAAAAGTACCGTTCTCGAATTCGGACGCAAAGGAAAGCGCTAAGGCTAATAACATAACTTGTTGTAGAACCGCCGATAAAACACCTGGCCATAGATAATACATATAGTTGGTGCTTCGATTGTATTTTTTTATGAAAGTTGTTTTAAAAGGTTCGTATTGAGAGGGAATTAATTTTTCGGGAACACCTTGTTTTCTTAGCGTTTCCATTTGAATTCCCACCTTTAAAGTCCCTAAACAAATTTGTATAGCGGTTGATGCATAATTGGCAGTTAGAATATTGGCTGTGTTAACTATAGTAGTTATCTCAGGATATTTTTTGGTAAACACCATTTTTTGAAAACCTTTTGGAATGATGACTACCGCATTAGCCTCTTTATCAATAGTAATTTTTGCCACTTCATTTTGATCGTATAAAACCGCAGCTACATTGATAACTTCATCATCGTTAAACATCTCGATGGCTTTGGCGCTCATTTCGGTTTGATCATAATCTATTACTAGTATGGGTAAGTCGGTTACTTTTCCTTTGCTATATACATATCCTAATAATATGGCATACAAAAGTGGTGCACCAATGAAAAGCATTCGTAACACACTATTTTGCCAAAACAATTGAAATTCTCTTTTTAATAGGGAAAAGAAGTGCTGCATAATTATAAAGATAAAGTGGCTGATGTTTTTGAGATCAAATCTTTCGTGTCTTGCACTTGGATGGGTGTAATTTTGATTTCAAACAAACTTTCTTGCATTTCATAGTCGGGATAAGCGGTTGCGATATTTCCGTAGGCGCTCAATTGCTTTATGGTAGTGATTTTTCCTTTGATCGATTGTTTGTTGTATGGGATAGTAACTTCTACTTCTTGACCTTTTTTGAGTTGGTTTAACTTGCTCTCTGCGATTGTAAATCTAAAATACGTGCTATTTTTTATAAATCCATTAAATAGAGTGTAGCCTGGAAGCGCCAATTCTCCCAGATTTAAAGTTATGGTTTCGATGCTCATGTCTTGAGGTGCAATTACATATCGTTCTTTATTGGCAGTTTCTACTTCTTGTAGTGCCCCGTATGCACGTTCTTGTTGTCCGAGCGCCATTTCTTGTTGCTCTTTTCTTGCTCCTTTTTTAGCATCGTCCAATTCGGCTTGAACGGCATTGTATTGGGCTAAAGCGCCTTGATATTTGGCAAAAGTTTCGTCGTAAGTTTGTTGTGGGATCAGAGAGTCTTTCAGCATATTATTCAAACGTTTAATCGATTTTTGTGCAAACTGATATTGTTCTCTTAAAGCCATTAGTTTGGCTTCCAATTGTTTGATTTGATTGTCGGTTGCTCCTTTTACAGCCATGTTGTATTGGGCTTTTGCCGAAAAAACAGCGCCTTCTGCTTGACTTTTTTTAGCATCGACTTCTGGAATATCCAAAATGGCAAGGGTGTCTCCTTTCTGTACCAAATCTCCTTCTTTGACCAGCAAACGGATGATTTTTCCAGGTACTTTGCTAACAATTGCAATTTGTTCTTTTTCTACTTTACCCTGAAGGAGTTCTTTTTTTTGGGATTGGTTACAACTCGCACATAATAGAAGAGTGAGGAATGATAGGAGTATATTTTTCATCTTTAGCTATATTTTGATTGGAATCTGATTTATTGTTTGTTAAGTTGTTTGGTAAGATCGCCAGTAGCAATTATCGTTTCTATAGCTGCCAAACGTTGGTCAATTAGGGTATTAATTTTGCTTACGGCACTTTTGAAACAATCATTTTCAGCTTCTAATCGTTCAGAGACTGAGATAAGACCTTGAGCGTATTGTTTCGAAGCAAGATTTAAATTGTTTTTTGAAATTTTTTCTTGTTGGTAAGCGATTTCTAATTTTTTATTCAAAACTGTATAATTGACCCAATTGTTTTCAAGTAGCAATGCTAGTTTTTCTTTCGTATCATCAATTTGATTTTGCAGTTGATGGATGTTTAGTTTGGCTTCATGAATTTTGTGTTGTCTTTCAAAGCCTGTGAAAATCTCCCATTTTACAGCTGCTCCAACCATCCAATTGTTGCTTATGGTCAATTCGTTGAGCCCTAAATATAGCGCCTGATTGACTCCAGTGATTACTGGTGTAGTGGCTCTAGCATCGAATAAACTTGAATAGGTAATGCCTCCAAAGGCTCCAACTGTTGGGAGATAAGTGCCTTTTTCTTTTTTTAATAAAAATTCATAAGCTGTTTTAAAAGATTCGAGAGCTTTGATTTCCTGTTTGTTTTCAGTGTTTAATTGATTATTCAGGATAAGGTATGGTTCTAAATTGTAGGTAACCAAGTTAATTTGCGAGGCATCGTAGCCGGTTAAATATGTGATTTTTTTGTAAATCAGCTCTCTTTTTCCGTCAAGTTCTGCTTTTTTGGATTGTAACTCTAAAGCAGCAAGTTTGATTTTGTCTCGGTCATAGGGTACTGCTAGGCCTTGTTCGATGGCTTTTTGGACTCTTTTTGCTTCGGTTTGAAGGCGATTATTACTGTCTTTAATTAAAGTGTCAATGGCTTTTAAAAGTGACAATTGATCAAAAGTATTGATAACCTCTTTGATGATTTGGTCTTTTTCGGAGTCTTTTAGGAATTGCGTCCCTTTGGTTTTTTCTTTAATCGCTTTGGCGCCATTTGGGATTTGCATACCACTAAAAAGGACTGTTTTTGCCATAATACTACCATTGAAAATATTGCCATAATTATCGAAAGGCGTTTTTCCGTCAAAAAGAGGATAATTGATAATGGGTATTTGAGTAGTGGGTAAATCTACCGTGAGTTTGTTGTCGAAATAAGAATAAAGGGCACTAGCTTCAACCGTCGGAATGTATTTGTTCCAGATTCCTTTTTCTTGTAAATGCAATTTTTCGATTTCGAGTGTTTTGTTTTTTTGTGAAAGGCTTTTTTCTAAAGCTTTGTTTATTGCTTCGTCTAAAGTGGTTGAGATTTTTATTTGTGAATATACATTTGAGCAAAATAAAAATAGAATTGTAATAGTATAGGCACGATTGTTGAAAAGTATTTTCATATAGAGTGGAATAGATTCGAACGAATAGGGTGTTTTAATAAAAAAGGACTTAAAAATACTAAAAAATATTCGTAACTCGTTTAATATTAAACTTTTATTAGTAAATTTAATTGTTATAATTTTTTACTATCTTAGTAGTAAATTAACGCTAAAGAATAGAATTATGAAAAAAATCATGTCCTATATTGCTATAGTTGTGTTGAATCTTGTGGGTTTTGTGGCTTTTTCTCAAAACAATGATGAGCCAGAAGCTTTAGGGTTGCCAGGGGATAATTTGAATTTATACGCTGTTTTAGATGTTTTTCAAAAGTCCAAAACACTAGAGGAGTTTGAAAAATCTATAAATGATCGTGACAATAAAATTAATAATCTGGATTTGAATAATGATAATGAAACCGATTACATTCAGGTGTCAAGTGAAAAAAAAGGCAATACCTTTTTAATACTCTTGCGAGTTTCACTAAATAGATCCGACAAGCAAGATGTGGCGGTAATTGAAGTGGATAAGAGTAAAAATGGAGAAATCATTGTTCAGGTTATAGGGGATGAAGAATTGTATGGTAAAGATTATATTGTAGAGCCTTCTCAAAATGGAAATGCAGGCGGTACCGTAAATCCTGGATATTCTGATGGTAATACGACTATTATAAATAACAATACAACGAATAATTATACAACAAACAACAGTGATAATTATAGATCAGGAACATCGGTAAGTGTTTGGCCTGTAGTGCTTTATTTGTTTTCGCCCTTATTTGTGCCATGGCGTTCTCCTTGGTATTGGGGGTATTACCCTTCTTATTGGAGACCATGGCGTCCGTATTATTATAGAACTTATTGGGGGTATCATCGTCACTTTTACAGAAATTATTATTACAGAAGGTCTCCATATTTGCGTACGCCATACTATAGAAAGTATTATTATAACCGTAGAGTGTATTCTAATGTAGTAAGAAGAAATAGGTTGAATAACCTTTATAACAAAACGTATGAGGGTAGAGTATATAGAAGGCCTAATGCGCCAATAGTTCGTCCAGGCTTTAATAATCGACCTGTAAATACTAATCGCCCTATAAATGGGAATAGGCCTATAAATGGGAATAGGCCTATAAATGGGAATCGACCGGTGACCTTGCCTGCTAATCGCTACCCTGTAAATACCACAAGGCCAGGTTCGCAATCAAATACATATCCGAATGTTACTCGGCCAGGAAATACTAATTCTAGACCTACAACTTATCCGTCAACTAGGCCAAATTATGGAAGTTCGAGTACGTGGCCTTCAACACGGCCAACTAATAACCCAATATCTTGGCCAAGTTCAAATGCTTCAAAACCTGTGTCAAGGCCAATCTCAAGACCAGTTACTAGGCCTTCATCAGGATCGTTCTCTCGTCCTTCAGGTATGAATCGAGCAAGTCGTGGAGGAGGAAGAAATTAACAAAGCAATACAAGCTGTCTATTTAGGCAGCTTTTATTTTACAATCTAATACCTGGAGGTAGCAGTTCTTTATAAGAAGGATTTTTTTTGAAAAATTGCACTATTTTTGGTTGGATAGGCACGGCTTTCAATTTGCGTTCGCTGATGTTGTTAAGTATGGTTTCGAAAAATAGATGGATGGTTTTTTCGTCAGAAAATCCCTCAGGCGCGTTGAATTTTGTTAAAAAAATCTTTTTTTCTTGCAAAGAGTATTCTACAGATAGCAGCCCTTCATTTACCATGGTTTCAAATTGTCTGGCAAAAACATTGTCTTTAATTTCCATAATTGAATAGTTTTTTTGAAGTTGAATTTTCTGAGATACAAATTGTTGCTTAATAGGTACAAGAAAAGTTATAGTAAAGGTACAAAAATGGCAAAATGTATTTATTAAGAAGTTGCTTCTTTTGTGGATTGATGCTATTTTTGTTGGGAAGCAATTTAATAACATTAAAAATGATACTTGTATTGCTTTAAAAGGTAAATTGTACAGGATTTTGAATACTTTTAGATGAAACGCATTCCAGTATATTTCATGCCAGGTTTGGCAGCTTCTTCTGCTATTTTTGAACGAATTGCATTGCCACCCAATCAGTTTGAAATGTTTTTTTTAGAATGGGAAATACCTTTGCCTAATGAAAAGTTAGATCAATATGCGAAACGAATGACGCAAAAAGTAACTCATGAAAACCCAGTTTTGGTAGGAGTGTCCTTTGGTGGGATTTTGGTACAAGAAATGGCTACTTTTTTACAGCCACTCAAAGTGGTTATTATATCAAGTGTGAAATCTAACAGAGAATTTCCAAAACGATTAAAAATAGCCAAAGCAACCAAAGGCTATAAATTGATTCCAACCAAGTTGATCGTAAATGTGGAGCAATTGATACGGTTTTCTTTTGGAGAAAAAATAAATAGCCGATTGCAATTGTATAAGAAATTTTTATCAGTTAGAGATGTTAGGTATTTGGATTGGGCAATTGAGCAAGTAGTACATTGGGAAAGAGAAATAGTCGATTCTAAGGTGATTCATATTCACGGTGATCAAGATGAGGTGTTTCCTATACAATACATTTCAAATAGTATTATTGTGCCCGGAGGCACCCATGCTATGATCTTATTTCGGTACCGATGGTTGAATGAGCATTTGCCGGATATCATATTGAGAGGTAATAAAAAAGGCGATGAACTATAGTAGTTGCATCGCCTTTTTTATAGAATAGAAAGCATTTAGATTTTTTTCATTTGCTCTTTCATCATAGTGATTTGTTCTTTAAGCATGTTTTGTTTGTCTAATTTCTTGGCTTCATTCAGTAAATTAGTAGCTTCTAATTTGCGTCTTCTAGAAAGTGCTATACCGGCCAAATTTAATTTTGCAACGGCCAAGTCCATGTCCATAGATAAGCCTAATTCAACAGCTTTTTTGAAATATTTTTCAGCTTGGTTGATGTTGGTTTGAGAAACCATGATACCGTGAAGGTAGTTAAAGTAACCTTGTTGTTTTTTTACTAAAGCGGTTTCAGGGTTTTTAATATAAGAAAGCCATTTTTGAGCACCAGGAAAATCTTGTTTTCTAAGTTTTAAAAACGCTAATAGTATAAATTCATTTTTGTAATAAAGAAAAATAGGAAAGGCACTTAGAAACAAAAGGAAAATGCCGTTTCCAATATTGGATTCTGTAAATTGCCAAATAGCTGTAATAATGATTAATGCGGCAAGAATAAGTTTGATATTTCTGTGAAACATAATAGGTGTTAATTTTTGATTGCAAATATAGTAAAAGGATTTGAAAATATTTTTTTAAAACTACTTGCTAAAAATAAAAGTCTTTGTATATTTGCACTCGGTTTTGGAATAAGGGTTTATCCAAAAGAGTTAGATACATAATTTAAGATTTAAAGATACAAAGCAATGAGCAAAAGAACGTTTCAACCATCGAAAAGAAAAAGAAGAAATAAACACGGATTTATGGACAGAATGGCATCTGCGAATGGAAGAAAAGTTCTGGCGCGTAGAAGAGCTAAAGGAAGACATAAATTAACTGTTTCTAGCGAGCCTAGACACAAAAAATAATGTATTCTTAGAAAACATAAAGGCGTTACTTATTATTAGTATCGCCTTTTTTTTATACCCCAACGTCTCTCAGATTTTTTCTGATTTTTTTTAAAAAATAACAACACAAATTATATAAAATGCCGAAAGACAACTCCATTAAGTCTCTACTGATAATAGGTTCTGGTCCTATTGTAATTGGTCAAGCTTGCGAATTTGATTATGCAGGTTCACAATCTGCGCGTTCTATTCGTGAAGAAGGAATTGAAGTTATTCTAATCAATTCAAATCCTGCAACGATTATGACCGACCCATCGATGGCGGATCATGTGTATTTAAAGCCACTTACCACCAAATCTATTATTGAAATTCTAAAAGCTCATCCTCAAATCGATGCCGTTTTACCTACTATGGGAGGGCAAACCGCTCTGAATTTATGTCTAGAAGCTGATGAAAAAGGTATTTGGCAAGATTTTGGCGTTAAAATGATTGGTGTAGATGTTAATGCTATTAATATCACTGAAGATAGAGAACAATTTAAGCAGTTATTGCAAAAAATCAATGTTCCTACGGCACCTGCCAAAACAGCAACATCTTTCTTACAAGGAAAAGAAATTGCGCAAGAATTTGGTTTCCCTTTAGTAATACGTCCTTCTTTTACTCTAGGAGGAACAGGAGCTGCTTTCGTGCATAAAAAAGAAGATTTTGACGCTTTGTTAACTCGTGGATTAGAAGCTTCACCCATTCATGAGGTGTTGATTGATAAAGCTTTATTGGGTTGGAAAGAGTACGAATTAGAGCTTTTAAGAGATAAAAATGACAACGTAGTAATCATTTGTTCTATCGAGAACATGGACCCTATGGGAATTCATACTGGAGACTCTATTACGGTTGCTCCTGCAATGACTTTGTCAGACACTACTTTCCAAAAAATGCGTGATATGGCCATCTTAATGATGCGTTCTATCGGAAATTTTGCAGGAGGATGTAATGTACAATTTGCAGTTTCACCTGATGAAAAAGAAGATATAGTGGCTATTGAAATCAATCCTCGTGTATCGCGTTCTTCTGCTTTAGCTTCAAAAGCTACAGGTTATCCAATTGCAAAAATTGCTTCAAAATTAGCCTTAGGTTATACATTAGATGAGTTGCAAAATCAAATTACTAAGTCTACTTCGGCTTTGTTTGAGCCTACTTTGGATTATGTAATTGTGAAAATACCACGTTGGAACTTTGATAAATTTGAAGGTTCAGATCGAACTTTAGGGCTTCAAATGAAATCCGTTGGTGAAGTAATGGGAATCGGACGTTCGTTTCAAGAGGCTTTACACAAAGCGACTCAGTCTTTAGAAATCAAACGCAATGGTCTTGGAGCTGACGGTAAAGGATATAAAAATTACGAACAAATCATCGAGAAACTCACCTTTGCTAGTTGGGATCGCGTGTTTGTAATTTATGACGCTATTGCCATGGGTATTCCTTTGAGTCGTATTCATGAGATTACCAAGATTGACATGTGGTTCTTGAAACAATATGAAGAGCTTTTTGTATTAGAAAAAGAAATTTCTACTTATAAAGTGGATACTTTGCCAAGAGAATTGTTGTTAGAAGCCAAACAAAAAGGTTTTGCCGATAGACAAATAGCTCACATGATGGGATGCTTGGAAAGTGAAGTGCATCAATTGAGAGAAAAAATGAAAATTAACCGAGTTTTCAAACTGGTTGATACTTGTGCGGCAGAATTTAAAGCGCAAACTCCTTATTATTATTCCACTTTTGAAGCTGAAATTGAAACGGCCAATGGAGAGCGTTTTGTTCACAACGAAAGTATAGTTACTGATAAAAAGAAAATTGTAGTATTAGGTTCAGGGCCTAATAGAATTGGACAAGGAATCGAATTTGATTACTCTTGTGTTCACGGAGTTTTAGCTGCTAAAGAATGTGGTTTTGAAACTATTATGATCAATTGTAATCCGGAGACGGTTTCTACAGATTTTGATACTGCCGATAAATTGTATTTTGAACCTGTGTTTTGGGAACATATTTACGATATCATCCAACACGAAAAACCAGAAGGAGTTATCGTTCAGTTAGGTGGGCAAACAGCTTTGAAGTTGGCTGAAAAATTATCTAAGTATGGCATTAAAATTATTGGAACAAGTTTTGAGGCACTAGATTTAGCTGAAGATAGAGGACGTTTCTCTGATTTGTTGACAGAACTTGATATTCCTTTCCCGAAATTTGGTATCGCTGAAACCGCAGATGAAGCTTCTAAATTGGCAGACTCTTTAGATTTTCCATTGTTAATTCGTCCTTCTTACGTTCTTGGAGGTCAAGGGATGAAAATTGTAATCAACAAAGAAGAATTAGAAGAGCATGTAATTAACTTATTGAAAACTATTCCAGGTAACAAGTTGTTGTTAGATCATTACTTAGATGGTGCTATTGAGGCAGAAGCAGATGCGATTTGTGATGGTGAAAATGTGTATATCATTGGTATCATGGAGCATATCGAGCCTTGTGGAGTACACTCTGGTGATAGTAATGCTACACTGCCTCCTTTTAATTTGGGAGAATTTGTGATGCAACAAATTAAAGATCATACTCATAAAATTGCCTTAGCATTAAAAACAGTAGGTTTAATAAACATTCAGTTTGCTATTAAAGATGACACTGTTTATATCATCGAAGCCAATCCAAGAGCTTCTAGAACGGTTCCGTTTATCGCAAAAGCGTATGGTGAGCCTTACGTAAACTATGCTACAAAAGTAATGTTGGGTGTAAATAAAGTGACTGATTTTGATTTCAACCCGCAATTGAATGGGTTTGCCATCAAACAACCAGTATTCTCATTTAGTAAGTTCCCAAATGTTAATAAGGCTTTAGGGCCAGAAATGAAATCAACTGGTGAGAGTATTTTATTTATTGATGATCTAAAAGATGATCAATTCTATGAATTGTATTCTAGAAGAAAAATGTATTTGAGTAAATAATTCAATATCGCTAAAAATGAAAGCCCCGAAAGGGGCTTTTTTTATTGATTACTTTTTGGTAACAATGGGTTTGTTGTTTCTACTCCATTCGCTCCAAGAGCCAACATACAATTTTGGAATGGGGAGTCCAGCAATGGCAAATGCAAGTATTGTATGGCAGGCTGTAATGCCAGATCCACAGTGAATTATGGTGTTGTCGATAGTAGTGGCATGATTTTGATATTTTTCTTTTAAAAGGGAAGGAGACAAGAACAGTTGGTTTTCGTCTAAGTTTTGTGAAAAAGGAATGTTGATGGCTCCAGGAATATGTCCAGCGACAAGATCTATGGGTTCGCTTTCTCCGTTATAGCGAAAAGCTTCTCTAACATCAATTACTGTATATGAAGGTAGTTGAGCTACTTTTGTAACTTCCTCAATTGAAGATAAAGGCCATTGCCAAGATTTGCAAGGGTATTTTTCTTGTTTAGTAATTGCAACAAGATTGGCATTGGTTGGGAAGCCCGATTTTTCGGCAGCTTGAATCCCTCCATTGAGTACTTGAACTTTGATATGTCCAATGGATTTTAGCATCCACCAAAATCTTGCAGCTGCATTTGCCCCGTTTTTATCATCATAAACTACAACATGTGTTTTTGGTGTGATGCCTAATTCTCCCAAAGTAGTAGCGAATTGTTCTATACTAGGCAAAGGATGTCTCCCTCCTTCGGCAACATCTTCTTCTATAGTAGCTAGTTGGGTATTACTGTCAACGAAAATTGCTCCGTCAAGATGCTTATGATAATAGTTTTGTCTAGTATTTGGTCCATTAGATGCATCCACAAGTGTGAAGGGTTCTTTGTTGTATAAGTCAAGAAGTTGATGCGCATCTATAATTGGGCTAAGCGTTTCGTTCATTTAGAAAGTAATTAGAATGGATTATTTAAGGTGTTTTTTGAAAAATGCTATAGTTCTATCCCATGCCAAAGTAGCTGCTTTTTCATCGTAACGAGGAGTTGAATTGTTGTGAAAACCATGATTCACCTCAGGATAAATATACGTGGTGTAATCTACTTTGTTTTGTTTTAGTGCGGCTTCATAAGCAGGCCAACCTTCGTTAACTCGTGTGTCCAAACCTGCGTATTGTATCAAAAGAGGTGCTTTTATTTTAGCTGCATCTTCGGCATTGGGTTGTCCTCCGTAGAAAGGTACGGCTGCTCCTAGTTTTGGAATTCGAACCGCCATCATATTAGCAATCCATCCGCCAAAACAAAATCCTACGACTCCCACATGTCCGTTGCAGTCTTTGTGTTCTTTTAAGAATTCGTAAGCGGCAATAAAGTCTTCTAACATTTCTTCTCGACTACGTTTTTTTTGTAATTCTCTACCAGCGTCATCATTGCCTGGGTAACCTCCTAGAGGACTCAAAGCGTCTGGAGCCAAAGTAATAAAGCCTTCTAAAGCGCCTCTTCTTCCGACATCTTCAATGTAAGGGTTTAGGCCTCTGTTTTCATGAACCACAATGATTCCTGGAAGTTTTTTCTTTTTGTTTATAGGTTTCGAGAGCAATCCTTTGATAGTGCCACCGCCTTTAGGAGAAGGGTATTGAATATAGTCGGATTGTATTCGAGGGTCGTTTTTGTCTATTAAAAGTGTCGTGGTGTAATTTGGCGATATAAACTGCAATAAAGTGGGAAGCGTAAGGCTGCCTACCGCAAATAGAGATAGTTTTTCAATAAATTGTCTTCTTTCTATTCTGTTGTGGGCGTAATCATCGTATAAATCATAAACTTCTTGGCTAATTTCGGCCTTGTTGATTTCTTTCATCTTCCTGGTTTTATGTATTATGTTGTTTGGGTGTAAGTTTGATTCTGTCTTACCTGGTTAAAAATAGTTATTTTTTGTTTATTTAGTTAATGCACTGTGAAAATCAAAGTTAAATTAAGTATTTTTATAGTATATCCAATTGAATTTAAGTTAAATGGCGCTTTTTGAAAAAATCAACTCTAAACTGATTCCTATTGTTAATACGGGATTTGGTTCTAATGCTAGCAATACCAATAAACGATTTATGAATAAAAACGGGAAGTCTAGAGTGCTTCGTATGGGTTTATCATATTTTGAAAGGCAGAGTTGGTATCATGTGTTGTTGGATTTGCCAACTTGGAAATTTCTGGGGCTGATTTTTATTTTTTATGTGGGAATAAATTTTGTTTTTGCTGGTTTGTATTTTGTGATAGGTGTTGAGAATTTGAATGGGATTCACACCTCGTCTAATCCATGGGATCAAATTGGACAGGCGTATTTTTTTAGCGCGCAAACTTTTACCACAGTTGGATATGGTCATATTAGTCCAACGGGATTTGTAACAAGTGCTCTTGCGGCATTAGAAGCTTTGTTTGGTTTGATGAGCTTGGCTATTGTAACGGGTTTGTTCTTTGGAAGATTTAGTAATCCGAGGCTTTATTTGAAATTTTCTCATAATGCTATCATTGCACCTTACAAAAATGGAACTGCTCTGATGTTTAGAATGGCGCCTTTCAAAAATACCAATTATTTGAATGCTAAAGTGCAAGCAAATTTAGGATTGCATGTGGAAGAAAACGGTGTGTCTACTACGAAATTTTACAATTTAGATTTAGAAATCAATACGATAAACACGCTGGTGTTAAGTTGGACGGTTGTGCATCCAATTAATGAAGATAGTCCGTTTTATCAATTTTCGCCGGATGATTTTAAAAACAGACATGGCGAAATCTTGGTGTTTGTGACCACTTTTGATGAAATGTATAGTACCACTGTAGCCAAAAGAACGTCCTATTTGTTTTCGGAAATTGTTCATGGGGCCAAGTTTAAATCGATGTTCGAGAGTAGTAAAAAACATGCTCAAACCGTGTTGTATCTCAATCAAATAAATGATCATGAGTTAGTAGAACTTTAATTGTATTTTTTGTTGTACATAAAGAAAATTGTTTTACATTTGTTTAATAAAATATGAAAAACGATGAACAATATTAAAAATGTATTCAGCATTAAAGACCTAGAAAATCTCTCGGGTATAAAAGCGCATACTATTCGTATTTGGGAAAAAAGATACAATGTATTGCAACCCATGCGTACGGATACTAATATTCGTTTGTATGATCTTCATAGTTTGCAAAAACTATTAAACATCACATTACTTCATGATTATGGCTATAAAATTTCAAAAATTGCAACCTACTCTGAAGATAAAATTCCGTCATTAGTTAGAGAAATCACCAGTTCTAAAAACGCAAAAAATCATGCAATTAGTGATTTTAAAATTGCGATGATGAATTTTGATCAAGATTTGTTTTTTCAAACATACAATTGGTTGATGACCAAGAAAACATTTCAGGAGGTTTTTATGCAAGTTTTTGTGCCACTAATGAATGAAATAGGGGTGTTGTGGCAAACCGATACCATCACACCAGCGCATGAGCATTTTATTAGTTATTTGATTAAGCAAAAATTATTAATAAACATCGAAAAAGAACAAACTAAGCCAGTACTATATAATGATAAAGTATATGTGTTGTCGTTGCCAATGAACGAAATTCATGAGCTAGGCTTGATGTATGTTCATTATGAAATCTTGCTTAAAGGATATAAAGCGGTATATCTTGGAGAAAGCATGCCAATAGATAACTTAAAAGTTGTAAAAAACAATTTTGATCCAATTATTTACGTCACCTATATGACTGTACAGCCAGAGCGAGAGGGTGTGCAAGCCTATGTAGAAGCTATGGAAAATGAATTACTTGGAGATGATTCGAAATTATGGTTTATAGGACGATTAACAGAAAACATTCAACTTGATAAATTATCCGAAAACACAAGAGTTTTTGATTCCATATCAGAATTGGTAGATGCCATTTAACACCAGCCCATCCGATTTAAAGATTTAGCCCATGTGGTTTTAATTTTCAAAAGATAAGTTCAAATCCCCAAATTCTTCAAACAATGAAAAAAATATCAATTATAGGTTCCGGTTTTTCTGCCATGGCGGCCTCCTGTTATCTTGCAAAACAAGGACATCAGGTAACTGTTTTTGAAAAAAATGCTACCATAGGTGGAAGAGCAAGACAGCTAAAAGCACATGGGTTTACCTTTGATATGGGGCCCAGTTGGTATTGGATGCCTGATATTTTTGAACGCTTTTTTGCCGATTTTGGAAAAAAAACCACAGATTATTATGAGTTGATTAAATTGTCTCCGGCATATAGAGTGTATTTTGGAGTGAATGATTTCATTGCCATAGCCGATAATTTAGAAGACATCGTGACTACCTTTGAGTCAATTGAAAAGGGTAGTGGCAAGGTGCTACGAGAATTTATGGCACAAGCCAAAACAAATTATGATATTGCCATCAAGGACTTGGTGTATCGTCCAGGTGTTTCTCCTTTGGAATTGATTACACCCAAAACGGCTACAAGGGTAGGGCAATTTTTTAGCAACATCAGTAGAGATGTTCGTAAAAAGTTTAAAAACCCAAGACTGATTCAGATTCTTGAATTTCCTGTTTTGTTTCTTGGAGCTAAACCTTCGGATACACCGTCTTTCTATAATTTTATGAATTTTGCCGATTTTGGTTTAGGAACTTGGCACCCTAAAACAGGAATGTTTGATGTGGTAAAGGCCATGCAGGCATTGGCAATAGAGTTAGGAGTGACTTTTGTAACCAATGCAGCCGTAGAGAATATTGTAGTAGAGGATAAAACGGTTAAAGCTATAGTTGTCAATGGTCAAACAATACCTTCAGATGTAGTAGTAAGTGGTGCCGATTATCATCATACAGAAACCTTGTTGTCTCCTGAGTTCAGAGCCTATTCAGAATCGTATTGGGATAGTCGAGTATTTGCCCCTTCTTCATTACTTTTTTATGTCGGATTCGATAAAAAAATTGAAAATATTACACATCACGCCTTGTTTTTTGATGTCGATTTTTATCAACATGCCAAAGACATTTACGATGAACCACAATGGCCAAAAGAGCCTTTGTTTTATGCCAACTTCCCTTCGTTGACCGACCCATCCACGGCTCCAGAAGGAATGGAATCGGCTTTCTTTTTGGTGCCCTTGGCCCCCGGAATTAAGGATACTGAAGAATTGCGTGAACAGTATTTTGAAAAAATAATCACTCGTTTTGAGCAACTTACGCAACAATCTGTGAAAAAAAATATTATATTTAAACAATCGTTTTGTAAAAACGATTTTGTTTCAGAGTATAATTCCTATAAAGGGAATGCTTACGGTATGGCCAATACATTGCTGCAAACCGCCTTTTTAAGACCCAAACTGAAAAGTAAAAAAGTACATAATTTATTTTTTACCGGACAGTTAACTGTACCAGGTCCAGGAGTGCCACCTGCATTAATTTCTGGAAAGTTAGTGTCAGAATTAATAGAACATCAATTTTCAGCAGCATCATAAATTTTAAACCAAATTTCTTTTGTTGAAACTTGAAATTGTGAAGGATTGAACATAAACCATTGAACCATAGAATTTACATTATGAAACAATTATTTGATGAAGTATCTTTTAAGTGCAGTAAATTAGTAACCCAAAATTATAGCACTTCTTTTTCAACTGCCGTTTACATGTTAGCACCCAGCATCCGTAGAGACATTTACAATATCTATGGTTTTGTGCGCTTTGCCGATGAAATAGTGGATTCTTTTCATGGCTATGACAAAGAAAAATTGATTCATGAATTTGAAACCGCTTATTATCAAGCGTATCAGGACGGCATTAGTTTGAATCCAATTCTCAATGCTTTTCAAGTAACAGTCAAAGAAAATAACATTTCTGACGATTTGATTCAAGCTTTCTTGAAAAGTATGAAACTTGATTTGGTAAAATCAGACTATCAAACCCAATCCGAGTATCAAGAATACATCTACGGTTCTGCTGATGTCGTGGGGTTAATGTGTTTAAAAGTCTTTGTAAAAGGCGACGAAGAAAAGTATAACGCTCTCAAAGATGAGGCGATGCGCTTAGGTTCTGCTTTTCAAAAAGTGAATTTTTTACGTGATTTAAAAGATGATAATTTGGTGCTGAATCGCAACTATTTCCCAGGGGTGGATTTACGTTCTTTTGATGAAAAATCAAAAAAAATGATTATTGACGAAATCAAAGAAGATTTTAATGTAGCACGTCAAGGGATCAAAAAATTACCACTAGAAGCAAAGTTTGGAGTGTTTACCGCTTATGTGTATTATAAAAAATTGCTTCGAAAACTCGAAAATACACCCTGCCATAAAATTGGCACATCAAGAATTCGAGTGTCCAATTATTCAAAAGCAGGTTTATTAGCGCAATCGTTTGTGACGTACAAACTCCGAATGGTTTAATTTACTACTCAAAATTAATTTGTCTTATGCTATATTTTTCTATTTTTTTAGGGGTTTTTCTTTTTATGGAATGTGTTACATGGTGTACACATAAATATGTGATGCACGGTTTTATGTGGTATTTTCATGCCGATCACCACCAACCCAAATATGCTCACATGTTCGAACGCAACGATATTTTCTTTGTCATCTTTGCCATTCCAAGCATAGTACTTTTTTATTATGGCGTAGAGGGCGGTCTCAATTACAAATTTTTCATCGGTCTAGGCATACTTTTTTATGGCATTTGCTACTTTTTAATTCACGATGTTTTAATTCATCAGCGTTTCAAATGGTTCAAATACACCAATAATAAGTATTTAATTGGTTTACGTAAGGCTCATAAAGTGCATCACAAGCATTTAGGCAAAGAACATGGAGAGTGTTTCGGCATGCTCTTCGTTCCATTCAAGTATTATAAAATATAGATTTGTTTGGGCGTGCCCCCCGATTCAAGTTTTTTTTTCAATCATAATAATTTTTTCGGGGGTCGGGTCATCCATTCCCGCTTTTTTAATTTTTTTATAGCCTAGGGTTTAAACCCTAAACTATAAAAAAATTAAAAAGAGCTCCATTACTACCCCTCACGCAGGAAATCAACATCATTTATAGCACACATTATGAAAGTATATAAATTAGAAACCGTACAATATATCAATGCGACTCTAGATGAATGTTGGGATTTTTTCTCTAGTCCCCAAAATCTTCAAAAAATCACGCCCTTAGATATGGGTTTTCAAATCGTAGATTTTGATGGTCGTAAAGCATATCCTGGGCAAGTCATACAGTACAAGGTTTCTCCTTTACTCGGAATAAAATTAAGTTGGATGACCATCATCACAGCGGTAAAAGACAAAATCTATTTTATAGATGAACAGCGTTTTGGCCCCTATACTTTATGGCACCACAAACATTTTTTTGAAGAAACGGAAAACGGAATCAAAATGACCGATGTAGTACATTATGCGTTGCCCCTTGGTTTTTTGGGACGCATTATGAATACGCTTGTGGTTCAAGAGAAACTCCATACGATTTTTTCATACAGAGAGAAAGCTGTAGACGCAATTTTTAATAAAAAGTAATGCAACCCTCCGTTGTTTCTATATTTTGGTTCCGTCGCGATTTGCGGTTAGAAGATAATTTAGGCTTGTACCAGGCGTTGCAAAGTGGCTATCCAGTGCTTCCTATTTTTATTTTTGATGACGCCATTTTGGAACATTTGCCCAAAGACGATGCTAGAGTCACTTTTATCTATGAATCACTATCGAAAATCAATCAACAGTTAGCCGAATTTGGGAGTTCTCTTTTAGTAAAAAAAGGAAAAACTAACGAAGTTTGGCAACAATTAATAACCGAATTTGAGATCAAAGCAGTTTTTTTCAATAAAGATTACGAACCCTATGCCATAAACAGAGACCAACAGATTACCCACTTGTTAGATAAAAATGGCGTAACAGTTCAGGCATTCAAAGACCAAGTCATATTTGAAGAAACCGAAATCATCAAAGCCGACAGTTTGCCTTACACCGTTTACACGCCCTATAAAAACAAATGGCTAGAAAAATACAAAACGATAGCACCCGTTGCGGAGCACGATACGAGCGTTTTTTCAGAAAATTGGTTGACTAGTGCCTTCGTATTTCCTTCCTTGTCTGCTATTGGTTTTGAAACGAGTACCATCAAAGTCAAACCCCACAATTTGACTAAAATTGCAAATTATCACGAAACCCGCGATTTTCCTGCTTTAGATACGACTTCTTATCTATCGCCTCATTTGCGTTTTGGGACAGTTAGTATCAGAAAATTAGTGAATTGGGCCGCACGTAAGAATGACGTTTTCTTGAGCGAACTCATTTGGAGAGAATTTTTTATGCAAATTTTGTATCATTTCCCTAAAGTTGTCCAACACAATTTCAAATCTGCCTACGACGGTATACAATGGCGTCAAGATGAAGCCGATTTTCAACGCTGGTGTTCCGGAACCACGGGTTACCCAATGGTAGATGCGGGTATGCGTGAATTGAATGCTACGGGTTATATGCACAATCGCGTGCGTATGGTGGTGGCTAGTTTCTTGTGCAAACATTTGTTATTGCCTTGGCAATGGGGCGAAGCCTATTTCGCTCAAAAACTTTTAGACTATGATTTGTCTGCCAATGTGGGCAATTGGCAATGGGCAGCTGGTACAGGCTGTGATGCCGCTCCTTATTTTAGGGTATTTAACCCTGATATTCAATTGCAAAAATTTGACGCCAAAGGCCACTACATCCGAAAATGGATCCCTGAATTTGATTTAGGTTACGGCGCACCCATGGTGGACCACGCAATGGCAAGAGATCGTGCCATCGCTACGTACAAAGCAGGAATATTAAAGTAAAATATTATTCTAAACTTAGAAAAATCTTTTTATTATTTTCCATTCAGAGCTGTAATAATTATTATTTACAGACTTACCTTCGGCATTAAAACTTGTGAATACTAATCGTCTTATATCTTCATAAATGTTGTTTGGTAAAATTTTGTATTCAATATTTTCAGCCGTTTGATAAACAACTTTGTATCCTTGTAAATGTAAAAGTTCTCTGTTTGAAATGTTTTCAGTTTTATGAGCTTTAAAAACTGTTTCTATACCTCGCTTTATTTTTAAAGCAATTATGGCATCTTCTTCAATCAATTTAAGATAAATAATGTTAGCTTTTGGATTTTTACCATTTGAATAATGATAGTCCATTCTCTTTTCTAGTATAGAACTTACATAAACTTTGTTTATATGTCCATTGTCATAGCATTGAAGAAGAAACCCATTTTTAAATTTTTCTTTGATAGGTAATGAAAATAAACTTTTTTCATCTGGACGCTCTTGTATTTTGTATGTGTTATCACTGAAAAGATTAAAGTAGCAAAGAACTTTACTATCATAAGAAAATAGATCTAGCTGATCTGCTTCTTCCAAATCTTCTTCCAAATAATCAATGAATGATCTGTGTTTATAGTTTTTTGAATTTTCATTAGATATGACAGAGGAATTGGGTAAATGAACCTTTTCATCTAAAAAATCAATGTATGATTTATGTTTTGGCAAAACATATTCAGGTATTTCTTCATTATTGTTAAACTCAATTTTATCGATAAATACTTCATTTAACTCAATTGTTTTATCAATAACTGTTTTATTATCTGTTTTCGTGTTTTTGTCAATAAAATCTATAATTTTTTGCATTTCATCTTGTGGACTTCTTTTGAATGCTGAATAAAGTACACGATATACTTTCCATCCAACACGTTCTAGAAACTCTTGTCTTTCAATATCGTAAGCTACATCTTCAGGTAGTGAATGGAAAGGGTCTCCATCACATTCAATTGCAATCATTTTTCCGTTGTTATGAACAACTAAATCTAATTTAAAGTTGACCCAACTTTCGGTATTAGTTCTTGGATTATAAAATGTTTCATTTTCTTTTACTTTGTATTGAGGTTCTATATAGCTATACCCTCTTTCAATGAGTCCTTTTGCAATATCACATTCAAACCAGCTGTCAAATGGTTCAGGCACATTGTGTCGGTATCTTTCAATATTATTGTTGTCAATTTGTAATTGAGAGATTGGTTTTGCTTCATCTTTGAAGAAACTTAATATTTTATTTCTAAAGTCATTTGTTTGTAAATTGTTATGCTCAACTGAATGAAATAAAATCATTTGTTCTTTCGCCCGACTTAATGCTACATTAATTTTTTTAAATTCATCTTGGTCACTTATAATTGCTCGTGGTTTGGCATTTTGATTTTCTTTCAATTTTTGAAAATCTAATGCTACTCCAAGAGAAACAATCATTACATCTCTTTCATCTCCTTGAAATTTTGGAGAATCTTCTATGATAAGTTTATGCTTATCTATTTTTTCCTTTCCAAATTCATTGGCTAAATCTTCCTTTATATCTTTTAACTTTTCAGTATGTTTTGTCAATCCTAAACTTACAACACCAATCGATTTATTAGCGTATTGGTCTTCTTTTAGTATTCGTTGTAAAAACTTTTTGATTTCATCAATCTCTTTGTAAACAATTTTGTCCTCGGTAAAAGCATCTTTTACTAGAAATGCTTCTTTCGGATTTAATCTATTTGAATTAATCTGTTTTAGAGGTCTTAATGAATTATCGTAAAACTCTCTCTTTGAAAATTCAATGATTTCAGGAACACATCTAAAATGTTCTCTAAGAGTTAAGTTAGAAGTTCCTGCAACCATTTTTGAAAGCATAAACAAGCTGTTATCACTTTTTATGTGAATTGCATTAGCTCCTAAAAACTTGAGATGTTTATTTTTAATTGATTCAAAATCGTTTCCATCAGCTCCTGTAAGACTACTTGGAGATGTTTGTTTGTCGTCTCCAACAATTATCATATTCTCCGCATAATAGCTTAAGATAAGACTGTTAAAGTCTAATTGACTTGCTTCATCAACAATAACGCAATCAAAAATTTCAGGTTCACTTCCTACCGAATTTAAAACATCATTAAATTTCATTACCCAACAAGATAACCTCTTGCTAATATCAATACTATTCTTACGTGTTAGAATTTGATATTGAGTTTGATTACGAATTTTTCTAACACTTTGAGATAAATTGTATTTATATTCTTCTAGCAAATTTATAAAAACATCAATTTCATTACTGTCAAATTTGCTTTTAAAGTTTGACTTTGCTAGGTCAAATAAAATATTGCATTTTACTTGGAATATTTTTTTGTTGATAAATGATAATTCTTCTTTACATTTTTGTAAATCAATAAATTCGTTTTCTTTAATGAACCTATTGGCAGAAGCATATTCAAAATTTTCTTTTGAAATATAATGATTAGGAATATTTTCAAGTGAATCAAAAGTATTCGGAAGTAAATCTCTCAAATACTTTTTTAAGCCGAGAAATCTTTGTTCTATTTCAAGTTTTTTACCTATCTCTAAAAACTTATTTTTTAACAACTCAAAATTTTCGGCATCATCAATTTTTTTAACAGGTAAAAACTTTGAGAAGTCATTTTTTAATGAAGATTGTTCAATTATTGAATCAATGTTTTTTAATACTTCAAGTTTCTCAATTAATTGATAATTTATTCTTCCTAACTTATCAATGTCGTCTTTAAATGATATTGCTTTTTTTGATAAATTGTCTATGTCAAACAAATTGATTTGAGTGTGTTCTGAAAAATTAATAAAGTCCGCATTGAATTGAATTTTAGAAACAACTTCCTTGTTTGTTTCTACCTTCTTTAAAACTTCATTTAAAACCAAGCTCTTTTCATACAGATTGGAGTTGTCGTCATAAGAAAACGAAAAACCATTCTGTTTTAAGAAAGTAAAATTTTTACTGATGATAATTAGGTTTTCAATTGCCGATTTTAATTGTAATATTTCGGTTTTAGTATTACACTTTTTACTGTTAACTGTAAATTGCTCTAAATATGAAACTTTTTTGAAATTAGAATTGGTAAGCTTTGTTAAAAGCCCAGCTTTACCATTTTCAGCAAATGACAAGTAAGTTTCAATGTCTAAAAGATATTTTGTGCCATTTTCAGTGAGATTACTAAACGATTTATTGATCGTAATATTTTCTTGAGTAAACCTATTATTTATTTGATTCTGTAGATTCTCTAATTCCTTGATGTTTTTGAGAACGATATCCGAGTTAGAAAATTCATTTGCAACTTTTGCAATATTTTCTAACTTAATGTTTAACACTTTATCTTTGGAATGCTCATTTAATCCCAAATAATTTAATTGCTTGATGTATTGCTCTTGTATAGATATGAAATTTTTAAAATCAAAACTTTCTAAATTTTTCAATATTGATGAAATGTCAATATTTATTGAATTATTATACCGAATTTCTGTTCCAATTAATTGTTTATATTTTAAAATCTCACTTTTAGTAACTTCAAAATTAGATATGACTTCATTTGATAATTCATCTTGAATCCAATTCCATTCTTCTGATTCTTTCAATTCAAATTTTTCAACAATTTGATAAGCTCTTAAATTTTCAAATGAATCATTGATTTTGATATGAGTATATTCTTTTTCAAGAGCCCGAATAATTTCCGATTTTAATTTTACATATTCAGCTTTTAAATTGTCTAACTCTTCAATTTTTGTCTCAACATTTAAATAAAAGTTGTCCGAAAGAATTTTTGAAATATTGCCAATACTTTTTTCTAAAGAAAACCGATTTTGATTGGTTTCCAATTGAATTTTTGTAAAAATCAAATCATCAAAAGTTTCAGGAATTTTATCAAGTAAAGATTCTAAAGCCTTATCTGTTTGAGCTGTAACAAGTACTCTTTTTCCCTGTGCTAACAGAGAGCAAAGTATATTTACAATTGTATGTGATTTTCCTGTTCCTGGAGGTCCTGTTACAACCGTCAATCTGTTTTTTAAATAATTTTCATAAATCTGTTTTTGTTCTTTATTGAATGGAAGTGGGAAAAAAACTGAAAAATCTTCTTCTCCATTTAGGTTTTTGGCTTTAGATTTATGGTTTTCAAAAAGTTCATCTATAAAATAATTGGGTTTTGTGTAAGAATTACTCCCTATTGATTGAGGATTTCTTACTAAAAGATTAAATAGTTTTGCTTCTATTTCATTCTCATCATTGTACTTTATAATTGAATCAGTTAATTTTTCAAAGAAACGTGGTTTACGTTGTTTAATATTGATTGCAGGAGAATAGAATATTTTAAAATAGTCTTCTCTAAAATAATCCTTTATAGGTTTATTAATAGTATTTTCAAATTCAGTATTACTTGAGATTTTTTGAATTGCTTTCTCAATTAAATCTTTAAAATCATCTTCATATACATATTCAAACCCATAAATATTAATTCGTTCCTCGAATCTGTCTATAATATTTGATAGAACTTTTTTTTCAATTGGTATATTGTTTAAAAAGAAAAAATCAACATAAGGGTTTTCTATGTCTGAAAAGGAAATATTAATTACGTTTTCAGAATCTATATCAATAGATAGTGGAAAATGAAATAAATGCTGATTTATCTTAGATAAATTTCCTTTGCTATTAGTTCTTGAATACTGTATTAGTCCGATACTCAAACTAATTTCAATATTTGAGTCATTTTTAATATCGTTATATGCTCTATATAGTTTTGAATATAATTCTTTGTTTTTTTTAAAATTGTTGAGTTTTTCTATTTCAATTTTTCCTTCGATTGAATTTTTAAAATTTTCAAGCTCAAAATTAGCCTCATCGATACTTTCAAATTTGTTTTTGAAATCATCAAAAATTATTACTCCTTGAAAGCTTTTAGGTATTTTTATATTTGGTTTATAGGGTTTTGTTAGAGAAAAAATTAAATTTCTTTTGAGTAAATTATTAGAAAAAATAGTAACCAAATTTGATTCGCAAATTCCTTCTTTAATTAATCTTTCAACTTCATCAATCCAAATAAAGTTATCAGATACTGTTGAGTTAAAAACATCTTTAATTCCTCTTTCAAGTAGTTTTTTGTAATCTTTTAAGAATGATAGGTATTGATTAAGAACACTCATTTATATAAATTATACGATTTCCTCAAATTTACATTTTTGTTTTTTATTTCTGTTCTATCTTTAAAATAAAATTTATTCAATTTATTATTAATTAATAGATGATAATACTATTGCAAGAGATCGTGCCATCGCTACGTACAAAGCAGGAATTTTAAAGTAAACAGTTGTATATTTTGTACTTTTACAAAAAATTACAGAAATGAAACTTTTTATCAAAAATATGGTGTGCCAGCGTTGTATTATGGTGGTGCAATCCGAGTTGGAAAAGATTGGTTTTAAGCCGCTTTCAATTGCTCTTGGAGAAGTAGTTTTTGAAAGGGAACTTTCTGTAAACGACCAAGAGCGTGTAGCTGAAACACTTCATAAGGTTGGTTTTGAAATCATCGAAGACCAAAAAAAGCAAGGGGTTGAAAAAGTAAAAACCTTGATTATTGATTTGGTTCAAAATCAAAATTCGGCACTCAAAAACACTCTTTCTGACTATTTGAGCACCCAATTGGATTGTGATTATAAATCCATTACTACTTTGTTTACTGAACTCGAGGGGACCACAATTGAGAAATATTTCATCGCACAAAAGATTGAAAAAGTAAAAGAGTTATTAGTGTACAACGAATTGACTTTGAGTGAAATTGCCTTTCGGTTACAGTATTCAAGTGTGGCCCATTTGAGCAATCAATTCAAAAGTGTAACAGGATTAACACCGAGTTATTTCAAAAATCTTCGTACCGAACGACGGATTCCTTTAGATCAAGTGTAAGCAAAGTCTTGATAGTTCAAGATCCGAAATTGTTGTAATTCTTTAGGATAATTGTGTAATACTTCACATTTAGATTGCCTCTAATTTTGTACTGTAATTTAAAACAGTTCCTTATGAGTACCACAGTAAAGAAACAAATTCCTGTTTTACAAATGGGATGTGCGTCTTGCGCCAATAGAATCGCTACTACGGTTCAAGCATTAAACGGTGTAGTTTCAGCCGAAGTTAATTATGCTTCTGCGCTACTTTCTCTTGAGTTTTCCCCCAAAGTCATTACCCTATCCGAAGTGCAAAAAGCTGTACAGGAGTCAGGCTATGATTTGTTTATTGAGGAGGAAACTAGCGACACCCAAACGCTAGCGGAGCTGCAAGAAAAAAATGTTACGGCTTTAAAAAACAAAACCATTTGGGCTATACTATTGGCTTTGCCTATTGTAATTATCGGTATGTTTTTTATGGAAATGCCCTATGCCAACGAAATTATGTGGGTGTTAGCAACTCCCATTGTTTTTGGTTTAGGAAACCGTTTTTTTATTAATGCATGGAAGCAAGCGCGTCATCGTACGGCCAATATGGATACTTTAGTGGCACTGAGTACTGGAGTTGCATATATTTTTAGTGTTTTCAATACATTGTTCCCTGACTATTGGCATCAAAAAGGATTGCACGGACACGTCTATTTTGAAGCGGCTGCCGTGGTGATAGCCTTTATCTTATTGGGCAAATGGTTGGAAGAAAAAGCTAAATCCAATACTTCTACCGCCATTAAAAAGTTAATGGCTTTGCAACCGAATACGGTCACTTTGTGGCTAGACAATGAGCAGCAAAAAGTAATTCCCATTACTCAAGTCAAAGTTGGAGATCGACTGCTAGTAAAACCCGGCGAGCGTATTGCTGTTGACGGTATTGTAATTAGTGGCGATTCTTATGTGGATGAAAGTATGTTAAGCGGAGAACCCATTCCCGTTCTCAAAATGACAAACGAAAAAGTTTGGGCTGGTACGTTGAACCAAAAAGGTAGTTTGGTTTTTCGTGCGGTTCAAGTGGGATCTGAAACGCTTTTAGCTCATATTATCAAAACAGTACAAGAAGCTCAGGGAAGCAAAGCACCAGTCCAAAAAAAGGTTGATTTCATCGCTAGTATTTTTGTGCCTGTGGTTATGGCAATTGCTGTATTAGCCTTTGTTTTGTGGTGGACTTTAGGGGGTGAAAATGGATTTACCCAAGGAATTATGGCTTTGGTCACTGTTTTGGTGATTGCTTGTCCTTGCGCCTTGGGATTAGCAACTCCAACAGCCATTATGGTTGGCGTAGGAAAAGGTGCCGAAAACGGAATCCTTATCAAAGATGCCTTGAGTTTAGAATTGGCACAAAAGATAGACACCATCGTACTAGATAAAACAGGTACCATCACCGAAGGAAAACCCAAAGTTACGGATGAATTGTGGAGTAGTACCGATCCTCAGTTGCGTTCTATTTTGTTGAGTATAGAATCGCAATCCGAGCATCCTTTGGCGGAAGCTGTAGTTCGTTTTTTACAGGGAGTTCCAACGGTTGCTATATCGAATTTCGTAAGTGTTACTGGCCAAGGCGTTCGCGCCAAAGTAGGAGGTGAGGAGTATTTTGTAGGGAATCCCTCTTTTTTAAAAGCCAACCAAATCGAAATAAGCGCAGACTTTTTTCAAAAGACTACCATTTGGGAAACCGAAGCCAAAACCGTGATTGGGTTAGCCAACTCGACTAGCGTTTTAGCCCTCTTGGCCATTTCGGATGCGGTAAAACCAACTTCTGTGGCTGCGATTAGGGAGTTGCAACAGATGGGGGTCGAAGTCTATATGCTAACGGGCGATGCTGAAAAAGCCGCACAAGCGATGGCTACACAAACGGGAATTAGTCATTACCAAGGCGGAGTTTTACCCCAACAAAAAGCCGATTTCATCAAGGAATTACAAGCTCAAGGCAAAACAGTGGCCATGGTGGGCGATGGAATTAACGACAGCACCGCATTGGCCCAAGCCGATGTTAGTATTGCTATGGGGAAAGGAAGCGCTATAGCCATGGATGTGGCCAATATGACGCTAATGACCTCCGATTTACATAAGATTCCACAAGCGATTCGCTTGTCTAAAGCTACTGTGGCTACGATACACCAAAATTTATTTTGGGCCTTTATTTACAATGAGATTGGGATTCCAATCGCAGCAGGTATTTTATTTCCGTTCAATGGCTTTTTACTCAACCCGATGCTCGCGGGTGCAGCTATGGCACTCAGTAGCCTAAGTGTAGTAAGCAACAGTTTACGATTGAAATTGAAAAAGTTGTAGGTGCAGTAAATTTTTTAAAAAATAAATTCCAAATACCAAGAGTACTGTTACTATTGGGAATTTGGAATTTAAAATTTAAACAGGCATGCTTAAGTGGAAATTGTAATCCATCGAGATATCTTTAGATGATCTCACCATTTTCCAAAGAAAGAAGAAATATCAAAATAATAATTTACTTCTTCGCCTTTTTCATTTTTAAGGCTTAATTTGTCGTACGGTTTATTGTTATTGTATAATAAGGCTTGACCCAAAAGTTTACAATTAATGCAATTCTTTTTTACATACTGGTATTCTTCTGGAACACTTTTCACTTTGATAGCATTGGCTATAGATAAACCATCTGTTGTAATTGGACTAGAATTTTCATTTACTCTTTTGTCTATAAAAGTATAATTAGGTTCATTAAATTCCATAGCAGTTTTTACCATTTCAAATTTTACTTCTTGATTATTTAAAACAGTATAGTTGTAAACATCAGTTTTTCCTGAATTTTCATGTATTTCATGAAATTTGTTTCCTTGTACCCACCATTTACCTGATTCTGTAAATTCTTCAACTTCATTTTGATTGGTAGTTTTGAACAAAAGTGTAAAGGTACCATCTTCCTTACGTGTCATTTTCCATTCTTTTTTTATTCCTTTTACTTGTTGGTCAGTTTCAGATCCTTCCCAGACACCAACTAAATTGGGATCAATTCTTTTGTCAACTTGTTTGGTTAGGGAGGAGCATGAGCTTACTATTAAAGCAATAAGTAGTATTAATTGTTGAAGTTTAAAGATGTTTTTCATGTTATAATAGTATTTGATTGAAAATTTTGAATAGTTATGTATAATCGTTTTAGTAACTAAAATTACTATTTTTTTTGTAAAAAAAGGTGTATTTTAATTTTATTAAAGTTGACCAAGTAGGGGCTAAATAATCTAGTTTAAGAAATGAGAAAACCATTGAAATGGCACTATAATAGTAAAAGCTTTTATAAAATATTTTAGAGGAAGAGATACCTTTCGCTACCAATAAAAAAATCCAAATTCCAAGAGTGCTGCTACTATTTGGAATTTGGAATATATGAAGTGAGAAATATTGTGTGTCTTGCGCCTAAAACTAATCCAAGTTTAGGCCTGAGGACTTATTTTTTTGAGGTTAGATCAAAATTGAAATTTGTATTCAAAATGATACCATTGTTGTTTTGAAATACATTTTTACCATTGATTTGTCTGCCCAATTGTACGGTTTGATTGAGATAGCCGCCTTCAACTCGCACATTTTTATTGAACCGATAGCCCAATAGTACCCCAATTCTGTTTTGGTCAAAAACATTGGCGTTTACATTTTCTCCAAAACCAATGAAAAGCTCATCATAAAGGGCGACATATGGTGTTTTGTCTTTGATTTCTTGTCCTTTCAACGGCATTTGAAGTCGAACCATATATCGGAATCGGTTCAAACGAGGAAAAGCATCTTCTGAAGTACTTGTGATAGCGTTGTATTTGCCCACAAAGCGTTGTTCGAGCATGAAACGGTGCGAAAAGTCTATGTTGCCCTCTTTGTGAGAAAGTTGCACCATTTCAAAAATTCTATGCTCCGTAAAGTCTTTTCCCATTCCGTTTAGAGGAAATTCTCCATAAGGAAAAGTTTCAATCCATCCGTATCCAAGTCGGAACTGTACTCTTGGGTTCAGATTGTAATTGACTCCCACTCGCAAAAGGCTCTGCTGCCAATTGGTGATGTATTGGTCTCGACGCCATTGGTACTCGGTGTGTATGCCAACTTTTTCGGATACTTTAAAAGTGCCAAAATAATTGTACCATCCAATGTTGTTGTGCGTATTGATTCGGTTATTTTGCGCAAAGGAAAATTGTAAACTGATCAATAAAATTAGCGTTAAAAATAATTTATTAGTGTTTTTCATGAGTAATCTTGTTTTGAAATTCGTTATTTATTGCTGTAACCCCTTGGTTTTGTTTGTGCTAGAGGTTAGCTGTTTTTTAATGGGTTTGTAACAAAAATAAGCCTTGTAGTTGCATTTGCAAAACCATTTGCTAACCAAAATATTTATTCTATTTGTGTCATTCAGACTTTGTGCGATATCCATTCGTTTTTTGTTGATTTATTCTTAAACATGTATAAAAAAAAGCATGATGAACAATTTTTATTGACTAAAATCAAAAAAAAAAATCCAAAATCCATAATGCAATACGCAATGGATTTTGGATCATCTTCCAAAACTTTTGGGGATGTAAAATGTAATTTTAATAGCTTATATTTTCACCATCTTTTGGGATGAAAACTTTATCTTTTACTCCCAATTGGTCAATTTCATATTGAAGTTGTTTTCTTGTAGTAGGGCAATGATTGACAGCTTCCAAATGATTGGCCAAGACTTTATGAGGTGCTGTTTTGACAAATTTCAAAATCTCTTCCATACGCATCAAAAGGGGCTGAAAGAGGTCTAATTGGGCGCTGCCAGCGGCAACAACAGCTATTTTGGGTTGTAATTCGGTGAGTGCTCGGTGAACATCGGGGGTGTAAACGGTATCGGCGCTCAAATACAAAGAAGGCGCTCTAGTAAATTCGATGTAATATCCCATGACATGCCCCATAGGTTTAGCAATAAAACCATAGCCATGTACGGCAGGAATTCCTTGAATGGTTCCTCCTAAAAACGCTGAGGTTTTCCAATATTCAACGGTTTGGGTTACGTTAAGTCCTCTCTTCTTTAACGCTGATTGGTCTTTACTGCTACAAATGATAGGAATTTGTTTGGTTCTCAAAAAATCCTCACCGGCTTTGTCTAAATGATCAGGATGCAAATGCGTAATCAAACAATGCGTGGTTTGGGATACGATGTCCATTGCATTTTGCGGCAAATCTACAATTGGATTTCGAAGGGGTTTGAATCGAAACAACGTAAATGTCGGCCCGGCTGTTCCTTTTTTCCCCAACATAGGATCAACCAAAATTACTTGGTTGTTCACTTCTATACATAGTGTAGCATTTCGCAAGTGGTGGATTTTCATAGTAGTGTAGTTTTTAGTAAAACAATACTATAAAATTGCAAAATGTTTTGGAGTTGTAAATTGACTGAAATCAATAAATTACAGTCGTTTTTTAATTCGGCTTAAGGTCTCGGGTTGAATCCCTAAGTAAGAAGCCAAGTGGTATTGCGGAATATGTTGAATCCAATTGGATTTGGTTTTTACCAATTCGCTATAAAGTTCTTCTGCTGTACTTTTGAAAAAATTGAATTCCTCAGTCTCTTTTTTTTGAATTAAATCTTGAAAAATAGATTCAATAAAATGGGCGCCACAAGGGTATTTTTGAATCAAGGCTTGGCATTTTTCTTTGGACAGGCTTCGGATGGTCACTTCGGTTAGACTTTCTTGATTTCTTTTGGTGGGCTGCTCTTTAGTAAAAGAAAAGAAATCTGTAATGAACTCAGGTTCTGTGTGAAAATTAATATTTTTTTCTTTTTGGGTTGAGGTATAATATTCTCTCACATGGCCATGATCAAGAAAACGGAGTTCTGAATCTACTTTATCGTTCATTAAAAGTATTGTTCCTTTGGGAAAGGTTTTTGAAGTAAACGAGGCGACAAATTCTTCTAATCCTTCTTGGTTAAAAGGGAATTTGGAACTAAAAAAGTGAATCAATTGATCAGTCTTGGCTATGAACTAGTTTATTTGGAACGTTTGAAGGAAATCAATAGTGTGTTGTTTTTTAATGAATTAGAATAAAATTACAAATTTTGTTCTAAACTCCATTGGTGGTAAAAACTATTAATTTGCTTTTCGATACCTATAGTTGTACTACGACCGTGACCTGGGTGGACCAACACATGATCAGGGAGGGAATTAATAAGGTTTACAATGGTTTTTTTCAAAGTGTTTAAATCTCCCGTTGGCCGATCCCATTTTCCAACACTTGCTTCAAAAAGCGTGTCGCCTGCATACAAATCATGACCAATCAAGTAACACACACTACCAATGGTATGTCCAGGAGTGAGTAGTACTTGTATCGTTTCGTTTCCAATGCTCAGGGTGCTTTTTTCATTGATGCAAATGATTTCTAAATTGGCCAAATTATATTGCGGTTTTTTACCAAAGAAATCAAAACCATTTTTGGCGGTGTCTATTAAAATTTCGTATTCTTTTTCGTGAACATAAATGGGAACCGGAAAACAATCCAAAGCTTCGATATGGTCTATATGAGCATGCGTGAGTAAAATACCTATTACGGTATACCCTTTTTGTGCAATGTAGTTTTGTATGATTTCTTTTTGGTAGCCTGGATCAATAATAAAGCATTCCATATTTCTTTCCAAAACATAACAATTCATCGGAATTTCTCCGTCAAGCATAAGTTTTTGTATAGGATACATAGCGCTAACAATAAATGTTTTACAAATTTAGGGTTTTGGTAGCGGAAGGTTCTTGATTGAAATCAATAAAAAATTCCAAATCCCAAATGATTGATCAGCACTTGGAATTTGGAATTTTAGATTTAGTTTTTTTGAATGTCTTACTCTCGTTTGCGTTGAGAAATAAAGTACACAGGAATTCCAGCCAGCATAATTAGTACTCCCCAACCGCAAGTGGAGAATTTAGTAAACAAAAGCGCAATGCATATAGCCGTTGCCATAACGATGTATAAGCCCGGTAAAAAAGGATAGCCAAACGCTTTGTAAGGACGTTCGACATCGGGCATTTTTTTGCGTAAAATAAAAATACCATAGATGGTCAAAATATAAAAAATCAGTACAATAATGATGACAAAATCCAACAAATCACCATATTTACCGGTCAAACACAAGGCCGAAGCCCAAATACATTGTGCCCAAAGCGCCCATCCAGGAACACTTTTTTCGTTTAATTGCGCGGCTTTTTTAAAGAACAAACCATCTTTGGCCATGGTATAATACACTCGCGATCCGGCCATAATCAAACCATTGTTACAAGCAAAAGTCGAAATCATAATCATTACAGCGATGATTACCGTACCCCATTCTCCAAAAGTATATTGTGATGCTACAACAGCCACTCTGTCCGATTTGGCCGTAGCGATTTCTTGCAATGGGATTACAGCCAGAAACATCAAATTGGTCAAAACATAAATGATGGTAACGGTGAAAGTGCCTAAAAATAAACTCAATCCTACATTGCGTTTCGGGTTCTTTAATTCGGCAGCAATAAAAGTCACACCGTTCCAAGCATCACTCGAAAATAATGAACCCACCATAGCCATTGAAATACCACTTAATAGTGCGAGACCTGAAATGGATTTCCATTCGCCACTGGCCACATCCAAAGATTTGGTATTCCAAGTATCCGCCCAGTTTTGATTCCAAATTTCTGATTTGGCAGCCAGTAGAAAGCCAAAAATGATCAACCCAAAAAGCGATAAAATTTTAATTATGGTCAATACGGTTTGCAAAGTTTTGCTGTCTTTTACCCCACGACTATTGAGATATGTTAAGAATATAATAGTGATAATGGACACAATTTGTGCTGCATTGAGTTGAAAACTCCCCATCTCCAGCAAAATATTTTCGTCACTCCAGGCAGGAATCAAATAAGCCGCAAACTTAGAAAAACCAACACCCACCGCAGCAATGGTTCCGGTTTGAATAACCCCAAAAAAACTCCAGCCATACAAAAAGGCTATTAATTTGTTATAGGCTTCTTTCAAATACACATATTGACCGCCTGCTTTGGGCATCATAGCACTCAATTCGCCATAACTTACAGCAGCAATCATGGTGATAAGTCCCGAAATTAACCAAATCACTGTCAGCCAGGCAGCGGAGCCTACTTGTCGGGCAATATCGGCACTTACAATAAAAATTCCAGATCCTATCATGGATCCTACCACTAGCATAGTCCCGTCTAATAGGCCGAGTTCACGTTTAAAATCTTCGGGTTGGTTGTCTTTGATCATAGTTGTAATTAATTTCTGTTTGTGTAAATGTAGTTTTAAAAATATAAAAAATCAGATAGGTGAAGGTTGGTGGTTTTACTTCCTGAAATTTGATATTCAATTAGATTATTGAGGGGTAATTACTTGTTAGTGTGCTATTATTTTAGGGCCTTGGCTAAGGCTTGTGGGTCCAATTGATTCTCCCATCTCGCGATGACAATTGTTGCTACAGCATTGCCGATAAAATTGGTTAACGCTCTACATTCCGACATGAATTTGTCTATACCAAGAATTAAAGTCATCCCTACTACTGGAATATCTGGCACAACAGCCAAGGTAGCTGCCAAAGTAATAAAACCCGCTCCAGAAACACCAGCGGCTCCTTTCGAGCTTAACATGGCGACTAGTAATAACAGAATTTGTTTCTCTACAGGCAAATTTACATCGCAAGCTTGCGCAATGAATAAAGCAGCAAGTGTCATGTAAATATTGGTGCCATCTAAGTTAAAAGAGTAGCCCGTTGGGATTACCAAACCCACCACTTGTTTGGCACAGCCCGCTTTTTCTAATTTTTTCATGACAGTAGGTAGTGCTGATTCGGAAGAACTGGTACCCAATACTAAAAATAATTCTTCTTTGATGTAACGTAATAATTTAAAAATATTAAACTGGTTGTAATAGGCAACGAGACCTAGAATTACAAGTACAAAAAAGGCTGAAGTAAGATAAAAAGTAAGGACCAATCCAGCCAGTTGGTATAAAACAGCCAAACCAAATTTACCCACAGTAAATCCCATAGCTCCAAAAGCACCAATAGGAGCTAGTTTCATCAACAACTCCACAATTTTAAAAATAGGATGGGACAAAGCGTGTAAAAAGTCCAATACAGGTTTGCTTTTTTCACTTGTTAAGGTGATACCTATTCCAAACATTATTGAAACAAATAGGACTTGTAAAATACTATCGCCCGTGAGTGAACTCATGAGAGATTTGGGTATTATATCCAAAACAAAATTTGATAAATTGTGTTCTTTTGTGGCATCGATATAGTCTTGAATCGATTTTGGGTCTAAGGTTTTAGCATCGATATGCATGCCAGCACCTGGTTGAATGACATTGCTAACCACCATGCCAATGATTAAAGCCAAAGTCGAAAAGGTGATAAAGTAAACGAATGCTTTTGTAGTAATTCTACCCATTACTTTTAGATCGCCCATAGAGGCAATTCCAGTTGTAACCGTCACAAATATTACCGGGGCAATAATCATTTTGATTAAAGCAATGAACCCATCGCCTAAGACTTTTAAATGAATGGCTTTTTCAGGAGCATAGTGTCCTAATAAAATCCCGATTAAAATAGCTATGAGAACTTGAAAATACAAGGCTTTATACCAAGGTTTGGGTAAGGTAGTCGTGGAATGAACTTCAAAAGACATAGGGTTGCAATGGTTTTAGTTGGCTAAAGATATACTTTTTTGCCAAATTAACTCTTTTTTGAACCAAAACTAGTAGTGTCTAATCCTTTGTTAGACTGAATTTTTACTAATTGATTAATTATATTCTCGACCCTAAGTCATAATAAAACCCCATGCTAAAAGTAGTTTTGGACATGAGGTTTTTCACGGTTTTTTTCAACAATCAACCTTTATTTATGAATACAATCTCGCAATGCTGTTTCTAAGTTTTTAAATTGAAAACGAAATCCAGTGGCTAGTATTTTATTACTCGAAACTCTTCGCCCGGTGAGTACTAAAAGTGCCATTTCTCCTAAAACCGATTTTAAAAAGAACTCGGGTACTCTTGGCAACCAAACGGAATAACCCAATATACCTGCTAAAGTTTTGGTGAAAGAGGTGTTGGTGGTACTGTCTTCGATCACCGCGTTATATGGGCCTTCCAATGCTTCGTTTTCTAGGGCTTCAATATACATAGCGCACAAATCGTGTAGATGAATCCATGGCATGTATTGAGTGCCTTTGCCTAATATAGCAGCGAAACCTCTACGAAAAGAGGGGAGTATTTTATGTAAAAAACCCGCATCTTTCCCTATTACCAATCCAGTTCTGATTTTTACGGTTCGAATACCTAATGCCCCAATTGCATCGGCAGAAGCTTCCCATTCTTGGCAAACTTTGCCTAAGAAATCATTGGCCGCAGGGGTGTCTTCCGTGCAAATGCCTTCGCCATTCAAGGCACCATAAATTCCAATGCCAGAGGCACAAATGAATGCTTTTATTTGGGAAGGATTTTGCTGTAAGGCTGCTGCAATCAATGCGGTAGATTGTACTCTACTATCCAAAATGGCTTGTTTATGCTTGTTGGTCCATCGTTGCGCAATTGATTCGCCGGCTAAGTGAATGATATAGTCTGAGTTTTCAATAGCTTTTGGATCCAGCATTTTAGAAGCAATATCCCATTTGTAATAGGTGATTTTGTCTGTGTTCTCTTTTGGATTTCTAGTCAAAATCCCTACCGAGTATCCTTTTCTAATTAAAAAACTAGTCAAATACTTGCCTATAAAACCAGTGCCTCCAGTAAGTAATACTCTTTTATTCATGTCTTTTATTTGGTGTCAAAATTATTTGTATCAAATTTAGGATTATTTTTTGTTTAACTTTATTAATATTAAGTTAAACAATTGTATCTTTGTTTTCAATATAAAACACTCATTATCATGGCAACTAAAAAAAACGAGCTTACCAAAGCACATTTGATCTCACTTTATATGGCATATGTCCTTGAGCATAATGAAAAACCAAAATCAGTTTATCAGTTTGCCAAAGACCATGATTTTACGGAATCAGCATTTTATAAAATCTTTGGTACCATTGATAGTATTGATGATGCAATTTTTCAACAGTTTTTTGAGATGACCCTAGAACTGTTGGAAAAGAACCCAGAATATCCTCATTATGACATGAGGTCAAAACTCTTAAGTTTTTATTTTACCGTATTCGAACTGTTTACGGCCAACCGAAGTTATGTATTATATGCGCTGCATCAACATAAAAATCAGTTAAAAAATGTGATGCTTTTGGCTGGATTTCGCCAAAAATTCAAAAAGTATATCTCGGAGATTACTACCGAAGAATGGAAAATTTCAATAGAAAAATTGCAAAATTTTAAAGAGAAAGCAACCAGCGAATCCTTGTGGATACAGTTTTTAGTAATCTTAAAGTTTTGGATGGAAGACCGTTCTGCTGGTTTTGAAAAAACCGATTTGCTGATTGAGAAGTCTATAAAAGCAGCATTTGAATTGATGCAAATCACTCCCATTGAGAGCTTGATGGATCTTGGGAAATTCCTTTTTAAAGAAAAAATACAACGACAAGCCTAATGAAAACAATAGATTATATCCCTACCTCGAAAATTGAGCGCGCTACTAAACTGGTGCAAACGGGTGCCAAAATTGGCGTAAACTATCTCAAATATTACGGAGAAAAAATGGTGAATGCTGATTTGAACCGAGACAAATTGAACGAAAACAATGCCGAAGATATATATGATGGGTTGAAAAGTTTGAAAGGCAGTGCCCTCAAAGTAGCCCAAATGTTGAGTATGGACAAAAATTTTCTGCCTCAGGCTTATGTAGAAAAATTTTCTCTTTCGCAATTTTCCGTTCCTCCGCTTTCGGCTCCTTTGGTACTCAAAACGTTTAAGAATAACTTTGGAAAAACGCCGTATGAGATTTTTGACGATTTCAATCCTATTTCGGTAAATGCAGCTAGTATTGGGCAGGTACATTTGGCTCATAAAAATGGCAAAAAACTAGCGGTAAAAATTCAATACCCTGGTGTAGCCAATAGTATTTCTTCGGACTTGGCTTTGGTTAAGCCTATAGCCATTCGAATGTTTAACCTTCAAGGAAACGATTCGGATAAATACTTTAAAGAGGTAGAAGATAAATTGATAGAAGAAACCAATTATCAGCTTGAATTACAACAAAGTCAGGCGGTGGTTGCAGCGTGTAGCAAGATTGAAAATTTACTTTTTCCGGAGTATTACCCAGATTTTTCAACCGATAAAATTCTTACCATGGACTGGATGTCAGGGCAGCATTTATCGGAGTTCACGGCTACCAATTTTGATGCAGACCTTGCCAATAAGCTAGGACAAGCGCTTTGGGATTTTTATATGTATCAAGTGCATGTGTTGCGAAAAGTGCATGCCGACCCGCATCCGGGCAATTTTTTAGTAAGTGATGATAATAAATTGATAGCTATCGATTTTGGTTGTATGAAAAGCATACCGAATGATTTTTACCTTCCTTATTTTGAATTGGTCAATCCTAAAATTCTCAATAGCAAACCTCTTTTTCATGAAAAGTTGTATCAATTGGAAATTTTAAGAAGCGATGATACACCCGAAGAAATTGATTATTTCTCGGCTATGTTTTATGATTTATTGTCCTTGTTTACTTTGCCTTTTCAAACAGACCATTTTGATTTTTCTAACGAAAAGTTCTTTAATGAAATAGCACAATTAGGTGAGCGATTTTCAAAGGATACTAATCTTAGAAAAATGAATGGTAATCGAGGATCTAAGCATTTTATCTATATGAATCGAACCTTTTTCGGATTGTATAATTTAATGTTTGATTTAAAAGCTAACATTGAAGTGAATCATTTTCAAAAATATATAAACCATTGAAAAAAGCACATTTGCCAACTAAGGTTTGTATAGTGTGTCAACGACCATTCGTATGGCGAAAAAAATGGGAAAGCGTTTGGGAAGAAGTTAAATATTGTAGTGAAAAATGCAAAAGAAACAAAAAGGAATCGTTTGGTTCAAAAATGATTTAAGAATTACTGATAACCCATCGTTGCAAAAGGCTGTGGCCGAGAACGACAGAGTTATTGGAGTGTATTGTTTTGAGCCTAAACTATTTCAAACTACTCGCTTTGGATTTAAAAAAACCGCACATTTTAGAGCACAATTTATTATCGATTCGGTAACGGAATTGCGTGATAATTTGACCAAAATAGGGATAACTCTTTTGGTATATTATGATGACCCGGCGAATGTTATTCCAAATTTAATTGATGCAACTGTTCCAACTACGGTTTATTATCAAAAAGAATGGACTAGTGAAGAAATTGAGGTTATTAAAGCAGTAATGGATAAGTGTGGTAAAACAGTTTCATTTATTTCGACCTATCATCAATTTTTATTCCCGCCAGAATTGATTCCTTTTTCGATAACGGAGATACCAGTAGTTTTTACTCAGTTTCGAAATACATGTGAAAAGAAAGCTTTGGTCCCTGTCATTAATAAGTTAGGTGTTATGCCCGAATCGAACAAATTAAATGTTTTAACTCAAATACCAACTCTTGAGACTCTGGGTTTTTTAGCTTTTGATGAAGATCAAAGAACAGCTTTCCCTTTTCGAGGAGGCGAAAATCAAGCATTAGATAGATTGGAACAATATCTATGGAAGACTAAAAAAATAAGTCAGTACAAACAAACGCGCAACGGATTAATAGGAACCGATTATAGCTCGAAATTTTCACCTTGGTTAGCCAACGGATGTTTGTCGCCAAAGACTATTTATTGGGAAATTAAACGCTATGAAAATGAAATTGAAGCCAATGAATCTACCTATTGGTTGCTATTTGAGTTGATTTGGAGGGATTACTTCAAATACCTTTCGTTGCGATATGGAAATGCCATTTTTAAATTAGAAGGCATTTTAAATAAAAACTACCATTGGTCAAAAGATAAAAAAGCCATACAACAATGGATTAATGGCTTTACATCTGAACCTTTTGTTAATGCAAATATGTTAGAATTACAGAAAACAGGTTGGATGAGTAATAGAGGGAGACAAAATGTAGCTTCTTATTTTGCCAAAACATTGCGTTTAGATTGGAGGATTGGTGCAGCTTATTTTGAGTCGTTTTTACTAGATTATGACGTTCACAGTAACTATGGAAACTGGATGTACCTTTCAGGGGTAGGCAACGACCCACGTGACCGAAAATTCAATGTGGCTCTACAAGCACAACAGTACGATAAAAATTCGAAGTTTCAACAAATGTGGTTAGATCAAAAATATTTTTAAAATGAATACTTGCAAAAAACATATCAATATAGTCTGGTTCAAAAGAGACCTTCGTCTTCATGATAATGAGGCACTTTATAGGGCTTTGCAATATGATATACCAACACTATTACTGTATGTTTTTGAAAAATCGTTGCAAAACGATCCGCATTATAGCGCAAGACATTGGAATTTTATCAAGCAATCAATTGTTTGTCTCAACGAACAATTGAAACCCTATAACACAGAAGTATTAGCGGTTGAAGGTGAGGTGATTCAAGTTGTCAACACAATACTTGAAAATTATAGTATTAAAAGAGTTTTTTCTCATCAAGAGACCGGCATTAGAATTACCTATGAACGCGATAAAGCCTTTAGACGTTTTTGTAAAAACAATCAAATCGATTGGGTGGAGAATATTAACAATGGTATATTTAGAGGGTTGCAAAACCGCAACCATTGGGAAGAACAATGGCAGGAATATATGAATGCACCTTTATTTGAATTTTTACCCAAATCGAATTCTTTTCTGTCTCCCGAACATTTAGAAACCTTAGCCAATTCCTTAGAGAGCGTATCGTTAGAAACTTATCCTGATTCCATATTTCAAAAAGGGGGTACGGTGATGGGCAACAACTATTTGAATACGTTTTTCCAAGAGCGTTATGTAAATTACAACCGTCATATATCCAAACCATTATTGGGTCGCAGGGGCTGTAGTCGCTTGTCTCCTTATTTGTCTTGGGGCAATTTATCGGTTAGAGAAGTGTGGCAAAAGGCGATGTATTTTAAACCAACATGTTCTAATCCAAAAGCATTAGATTCTTTTATCTCCAGATTACATTGGCAAGCCCATTTCATACAAAAATTTGAAATGGAATCGGTCATGGAATTTGAAAGTATCAATAAGGGATATCATGAGTTGAAGAAAAAAATCAATCCTATCTATATTGAAGCATGGAAAAACGGACAAACAGGATTTCCAATGGTAGATGCCGCCATGCGATGTTTGAATACCACTGGATATCTTAATTTCAGAATGCGTGCCTTATTGGTTTCTTTTTTTACACTTAATTTATGGCAACCTTGGCAAGCTGCATCTCGGCATTTATCACAACAATTTTTAGATTTTGAACCCGGAATCCATTTTCCACAGTTGCAAATGCAAGCGGGTGAAACAGGGGTGAATTTATTGCGAATTTATAATCCGGCTAAGAATAGTCTAGAGCATGACCCTGATGGTGCATTTCTGAAACAATGGTTGCCCGAGTTACAAGATTTGCCCTTACCTTTTGTTCACGAGCCATACAAAATGACCGTATTAGATCAAAAGTTTCACCATTTTGAATTAGGGAAAAATTATCCTAAACCGATTGTAAATTTAGAGCGTACCAGAAAATTCGCGAGCGATTATTTATGGAAAATGAAAAAATCGCCACTTGTAGTTGAAGAATCTTCTCGAATTTTGAAACTGCACAGTCTTGTAGAAATGAATCCAACTGAATAAATACTAGGAATACTATGAACCAAAGTGATACATTGAAAGATATTGAAATAGACAGAGTCATAGAAATGGCTTGGGAAGATCGTACCCCATTTGAAGCGATTCACCGTCAATTTGGATTGAACGAGCAAAAAGTGATTCAACTTATGAGAACCCATTTGCGACTCAGTAGTTTCAAACTTTGGCGTAGTAGAGTGCATGGAAGAAACACCAAACACGAAAAGTTACGAGATTTTAAATTGGGCCGATTCAAATGCAGCCTTCAACGACAAATCACGAATAATAAAATTTCTAAACGTTAAGAAATGATGAAAAATATAGTAATAGTAGGCGGTAGTAAAGGAATTGGCAGCGCAATTCTACTGCACGAGTTGGCGTCTAATCGTGTTTTTAATATTAGCAGAACAGCTCCCGATTTGACACATCCAAATTTGACTCATTTTTCGGTGGATATTTTGAAAGACCCCCTTCCGGAAATTGAGCAAGTAGATACCTTGATCTATTGTCCGGGGTCTATCAATCTGAAACCTATTGGTAGTTTGAGTGAACAAGATTTTAGAAACGATTTCGAAATTAACGTCATTGGAGCCGTCAAAGCCATACAGAAATATTTGCCGCTATTAAAAAAAGGTCAATCTCCTTCTGTATTGCTTTTCAGTTCGGTGGCAACTAAACTCGGGATGCCGTTTCATGCCAGTGTAGCCTCGGCCAAGGCAGCCGTTGAGGGCTTGGTTAAATCGTTGGGGGCAGAATTAGCTTCGGTAGTGCGTATCAATGCGATTGCGCCCACCATTACCGATACCACTCTAGCGGGAACAATTTTGAGAAATGATCGAATGAAAGAAAATATGGTGGAACGTCACCCTATGAAAGCCTATTTAAAACCTGAAGAAGTGGCGCAGCTGGCTCATTTTTTAGTTTCGGACGAAGCACAATCCATTTCAGGACAAATTTTTGCTATGGACTATGGAATTGTAAGTTTTAAAATTTAACATTTAAGTGTTTGTATTGTTATGTTAGAAGTGGTTTTATCGATAATATATTTGATTCTGTCGATTTTATTTGAATTATCGTCTTTTTTGTAGTTATTTAAGTAACGTTTTACCTCAAATTCTATTGTTATGAATGTATTATTAACAGGTGCTACGGGTTATGTGGGCAAAAGATTGCTTCCTTTGTTGGTCAATCAAGGGCATAAAGTGATATGCTGTGTGCGAGACAAGGATCGGTTGTATTTGGATCCCGCTCTTGCGCCTCATGTACAGGTCATAGAAGTTGATTTTTTGAAACAAGAAAGTTTGGTGGCTATACCCAATGAGATTGATGCAGCGTATTATTTGATACATTCCATGTCTGGAGCTGATAAAAATTATGATCAACTCGAGCGTGCCTCAGCAATGAATTTTGTGGATCGGATGAATCAAACGCGAATCAAACAAGTGATTTATTTGAGTGGTATTGTAAATGATACCGAGTTGTCAAAACATTTGGCTTCCAGAAAAGCCGTAGAAGAAGTACTTACATCCGGATTGTATGCCATTACCACATTCCGAGCGGGGATAATTGTTGGTTCCGGAAGTGCTTCATTTGATATCATACGCGATTTGGTTACCAAACTTCCAATTATGATTACGCCCAAATGGCTCAATACTCGCTGTCAGCCCATTGCCATTGCCGATGTCTTGACTATTTTGACCAAAAGTTTGCACCTCCCTGAAACCTACGATCAAAGTTTTGATATTGGTGGGCCAGATATACTTACCTACAAAGAAATGCTTTTGGGGTATGCCAAAGCCGCTGGGCTGAAACGCTACATTTATACTGTACCGGTAATGACGCCAAAATTGTCTTCGTATTGGTTGTATTTTGTGACTTCTACTTCATACAAATTAGCAACAGCGCTAGTGAGTAGCATGAAAGTAGAGGTGATTTGCAAAGACAATCGCATCAATGCCATATTGAATTTGCAACCCATGGGGTATGAGGAGGCAGTTGCCAAAGCGTTGATTAAAACCGATAATGATGAAATAGTGTCGAGTTGGAAGGATGCCATGGTAAGCGGTCAATTTTCAGGAAACTTATCAGATTACATGAAAATTCCTAAGAAAAACTGTTTTATTGATCGTAGAAAAAAAGAAATCATCAATCGGAAGTATACGATAGACCGGATTTGGTCAATAGGTGGCGACAACGGTTGGTATTATGGCGATTGGTTGTGGGAAATCCGAGGGTTTTTGGATAAACTCGTGGGTGGGGTAGGACTGCGTCGAGGAAGAACCAACCAACGAAAAATTCATTCAGGCGATGTGTTGGATTTTTGGCGGGTATTGTATGCCAACAAAAAAGAGGGCAAACTCATTTTGTATGCCGAAATGAAAGTACCCGGAGAAGCCTGGCTCGAATTTAAAATTATCAACTCTACTTTATATCAAGCGGCTACCTTTCGTCCTCATGGTTTTTGGGGCAAATTGTATTGGTACTCCGTATTGCCTTTTCACGGTTTTATCTTTGAGGGGATGATTAATAAACTCATTAAAAAGTAAGCTTTTGATGCGGCTGTTTTGAGCCATTCAAAAAATAATATAATACATAAAAAGATCCGTCTGGTAGTGCTGCTAGACGGATTTTTTTATGTGTTGCTATTAACAAGAGGAAACGGTTTGAGTCTCTCTAAAGCTTTTTTTTACTGTTTTATTGTGAAAAAATAATTCAGAATTTTTTTATGTTTTCAATTCGAAAAGGAATATATTTGGTAAGTGAAAAGTTAATAAATTTTTCTAAATATAAGGGTTTTGTTTTATTGATTAAAGTATTCATTATTAGTGTTTAAATATGAAAAAGTTATGTTGTTTAGCATCGTTGTTATTATTGGTTAGTTGTTCAACAAGTGTTTCTACAAAGTTAGTATCAAAAAATTATCAAAAACTTAGCGATGAAAATCAAGTTATAGTATTAGAAAAAACCGATGTTTTACCTGATAAATCAGAATTTATTGGTGATGTCAAAATTGGGGATTCTGGTTTTACTACCGATTGTGGCTTTAATAAAGTATTATCTGATGCAACAACTTCAGCTAGAGATGCTGGAGCAAACATTATTCAAATTATTCAAATCAAAAAACCGAGTGCTCTTGGAAGTACTTGTTTTAGGATGAAAGCTAAAATGTATCGAAACATGGACAACGATGCTTTGGCTAAGATATTGGAAATACGTAAAGCAAAAAACAAATCAAGGCTTCCAGAAAATGCGGATTATGCTCTGATTCATTTTTACAGACCAAGTTCTCCATTTGGATCGCTTTTAGGGTATAAAATTAAGGACAGCAAGGATTCTATTGTGGGAAGATTAAGAAACGGAGAAAAGTTTATTTATAAAACGCAAAAATTCGGTTCTCAAACTTTATATGGTGTTTTAGAAATCAAAGAGCAGGTAACTATCAATATTGAAAAAGGGAAAGAATATTTTGTGAGATGTGCTGTAAAAATGGGGGTTGTAATAGGTCGCCCTGAAATGAATATCATTGAGAACTACATGGGTATGAAAGAATTTGTTGAAATGAAATAAATTTATTTTCTCAGAATTTGTTGGAGGTGTTAATATTAAATTTTATAAATAATTAGGAAAATGAAGTATATAGTAAATGTTGTTATTTTAGCGCTTTGTCTAAGCGGTTATTCTCAGTCTGCAAGTGTGGAAAAATCTATTTTTGGAGTTCAAACTGGGTTTGCGGGTGTGTGGCTACACAATGAGTCTCGTTTAACCAATAGTTTAGCTTTGAGAACCGAAATTGGTTTAGAATATGATGTAGCTCTAGGTGATCATTATGATGGCGCCGGTTTTATATTGCAACCTGTGATCACTTTGGAACCCAGATATTATTACAATTTAGACAAAAGAAGTTCTGAAGGGAAACCAATAGCTAAAAATAGTGGTAATTATCTCTCTCTAAAATCGAGTTATCATCCTGATTGGTTTGTGATTAATTTAGACGAAAAAGTTACTAAAACAGCCGACTTATCTATTATTCCAACTTGGGGAATTAAACGCGCACTAGGAAAACATATAACATATGAAGCAGCGGTTGGATATGGATTTAGAGTGGTGTTTTTAAAACCATACTATTTTAATGGTACGGCTCAAAGTGTGGATGGGGTTGGTCAAAACCGACTACAACATACACCTGATTTTTCACTTCGAATAGGATATACCTTGTAGAGTATAGGTTTTGTTTGTACTGTCAAGTTTTTGAGATAAGTAAGTCTTTATGTTTACATTGATTCTTTAGAATCGCTTAAAATGAAGTTTTTATTCTTTTCCCACTGCCTGCGTAAGCGACCCGCTCGTGCAAAACTTGATCCCTTTCCAAATCATTAGTCGTAGTCATAACAAAGAAAAAGGTAGTAAATGTGAATAATAGTAGGGTATCTGCTATGAAGTTATGTATAATCAAACCTAAATTAAAAACAACAAGTAAAATGTCATACAACTCAATCAAAAAACTATTGACAATAATGCTGACTGTTCTAACAGCAGCAGTTTTCGGACAAAATTTTCAAGGTAAAATCGTTTACCAAAACACCTACGTTAGTAAGCTTCCAAACGTAAGCAGTGAACAATTTACTTCAATGCTGGGTTCAACTCAGACCTACATCATTAAAGATGGGGACTACAAATCAAGTGTTAATGGGACAATGTTCCAATGGCAGCTTTACATCAATAAAGACAATAAACTTTACAATAAATTCTCAAATTCTGAAACTATTTTTTGGAATGATGGAGCATCTAACTCGGATGAGGTTTTAAAAGTAGAAGTAAACAAGGGTGTAACAGAAATTCTTGGTTACCAATGCGATGAAATGGTTCTGACTTGTAAAAGTGGCATACAAAAATATTACTTCAATTCAAATCTTGGGGTAGATGTTTCATTGTTCGCAGGACATCTCTATGGAAACTGGTACGAATACTTAAAAGTTGCAAAATCGTTACCCTTAAAATCAGTGGTGGACAATGCACAATTTACAATGACTAGCCTTGCAACAGAAGTGAAAGTTATGAAGTTGGATAGCAAAGAGTTTCAATTGCCTGCAAATGCCATAACAGCAAAAAGTCCATACTAACGAATTGAAATTTGTATTTGATGTTGTATGCTAGATAGTGCGAGCATCCCGCTTATGTCTATAGCGCCCACAAAAAAATCAATAAATATAGTAACCCCATCTCTAGAATTCAACTCAAAATGAAGTTTTTGTTTTTTCCCACACGAGTCCTATTGGCATTCGCCTTTTTATTTTTTTCTTTTTCGTCCCAAGCGCAATTGCGACCGGGGCGCTATCTTAATGCTGCGTTGGGTATTGGGTATAGCTTTCCTAACTCAGATATCGGTGTTAGTGGTTCTGGGTTTTATGCGCAAGGAGAGTATGTGCACAATATAACTAAGTGGTTCGGAATAAGACCCTATGCAGGTCTTGTATTTACCTCTCCAGATGACAACACCGACCTACAATTTCCAGAAGATTTTCAGGTTACTTCAAAGGCTTTTTTTCTAGGAGGAAAAGCTCGGTTGGCAGTGCCAATTCCTTGGGTGGCACCTTATTTTGAATTGGGTCTAGGGGCTTCTCTGGGTTCCTTCAAAACAATTACACCAGAATTTAATATTAAAAAAAGCGGCGTTTTGATGCATGTGCCTTTAAGTTTTGGTTTGGCTCTAGGGCGTAAACATAATTTTGATATTGCATTTACCTATTATATTCACGATGCTGCTGAGCAATTTAATGGTGCTTTTGCCTTTGGTTATTCTTTCCCGTTGGATTAGCCTAAAGAAAGTAGCTTTTTTCAAGTCTCTTGTTTAATGGGATAGGAGATTAATCTTTATTCAAGTGTTTCTGTATAAATGCCTCCAAGAAAGCCATTTCTCAGCTTTTAGCCCTGATCGCAGCGGCATCCTTTGCTTTTTGGGTTAAAAAGCAAAGATATAGCGGAGAGCAGGACGATGACCACAAAAAAGCCTATTCTTTCCGCTCCCAAATAAGCATAAAAAAATCCGTCTGGTTTTGCAACTGGACGGATTTTGTGTTTTATAACCAATACTATTTCAATATAGTCAAATTGTATTCTTGTCATATCGAGCGCAGTCGAGATGTAACGTGGGTTCTCGACTGCGCTCGAACTGACAAAATGGACTATTTTAAATAAGTTATTGGTATTAACTGCAAGGTATTAGCAAACCGCTTCTTCGGCTAGCACGCTTTCTACTTCGTGTAGCGGCAAGTTCCAAGCTTCTGCAACGCCACGGTATACTACTTTTCCGTTGGCTACGTTCAATCCTAATTTTAATTCTTTGTTTTCTTCGCAGGCTTTTCTCCATCCTTTGTTGGCCAATTGTAATGCGTAAGGCAAAGTCGCATTGGTCAACGCCAAAGTTGAAGTGTAAGGCACCGCACCTGGCATATTAGCCACACAATAGTGAACAATATCATCGATGATGAACGTTGGGTCTTCGTGAGTGGTTGGTTTACAAGTCTCGATACAACCTCCTTGGTCTACGGCTACGTCTACTACTACGGTTCCAGGGCTCATTAATTTTAGCATATCGCGAGTGATTAAGTGAGGCGCTTTGGCTCCTGGAATCAATACACCACCAATTACTAAATCGGCAGTTTTGATCGCTTCGCAAATGTTGTAATGATTTGACATTTGAGTTACTACGTTAGCTGGCATTACATCGGCTAAGTATCTTAAACGTGGTAAGCTTACGTCCATAATGGTTACTTTGGCACCGAATCCAGCGGCCATTCTTGCAGCTTGAGTTCCTACGATTCCACCACCTAAAACTACTACGTTTGCTGGAGGAACTCCTGGTACACCACCCAAAAGGATTCCTTTTCCTTGCATTGGTTTTTCTAAATATTTAGCTCCTTCTTGGATAGACATACGTCCTGCTACTTCCGACATTGGCACCAATAAAGGCAAACTACGATCTGCTTTTTCTACCGTTTCGTATGCCAAACAAACGGCTCCGCGCTCTAACATAGCGTGTGTTAACGGCTCAGAAGAAGCAAAGTGGAAATAGGTGAATAATAATTGGTCTTTTTTAATCAAAGGATATTCAGAAGCGATAGGCTCTTTTACTTTAATAATCATTTCGGCAATATCATAAACCGCTTCGATAGTAGGTAACAATTGTGCTCCTGCTGCTTCGTATGCTTGATCGCTAAATCCAGAATTTACTCCGGCACTAGCTTGCACATATACGGTATGTCCTTGTTTTTTAAATTCGGCTACGCCAGCAGGTGTTAAGGCTACACGGTTTTCATTGTTTTTGATTTCTTTTGGAACTCCGATTATCATATGATTTTGATTTAATTGTGGGTTTGATTTTTATGGTATAAAAGTATCTTAAAAAGAAAATGTTTTTGCATATCAATTTAAAATAGGAAAAAATTATTTTTATTGATTATATTAGCATAAATTTTTTCTTTACGCAAACGTTTTTTTGTTTCCTTAAAGAAAATTTATCTAAAAAAGGGGTCTATCTTAATCCTTCTGGAACTATGAATATTGATGAAACTGACAGAAAAATTTTACGTCTTTTGCAATCCAACGCACATTTGACGTTAAAAGATATTGCCAATCAAATTAACTTGTCTCTTACACCGGTGCATGATCGAGTGAAACGTCTTGAGAAAGAAGGGGTTATAGAGAAGTATGTCACGGTGTTGAATAAAAAGAAGTTAGGCAAAAATCTCACCGTTTATTGCCAAGTGACCTTGGTGAAACAAACTTTTGATATTTCGGAAGCTTTTAATGAAGCGATTCGGAATTTGCCCGAAGTTGTGGAGTGTAATTTTATTTCGGGTAGTTTTGATTATTTACTCAAAGTGGTATTGCCGGATATGGAAAGCTACCATCATTTTCATCAAAAGAAACTTTCGGTTTTGCCTGAAGTGACCTTGATCAATAGTTTTTTTATTATTTCGGAAGTGAAAAGTACCACGGTGTTACCGATTTAAAAATTGTTTGTTGTTTATAGTTTGTTGTTTATAGTTTGTTGTTTGTAGTTTATTGTTTAAGTCTTTGAGAATTTTGCGTAATCTTTGCGAGTCTTGCGGTTAAATGCGCTGCGGGTGCTAAAAGTGCTACTTTCTCAAAATATGATTTTAAAAAAAACCATCAAAAGTTGCCTCTTGATGGTTTGTTGAATTATAATTAACGTTGGTATTTGTCTATTAATAATACGTATAACGTCTAACTTTCGAAATGTATTTGGCCAATCGAATTACTTGCTGGCTGTAGCCGTACTCGTTGTCGTACCAAATATAAAGCACGATGTTTTTTCCGTCTTTAGAAACTATAGTAGCATTGCTATCATAAATTGATGGAGCAGTTGTTCCTACAATATCTGATGAAACCAATTCGTTGTTTAAGGAGTATTTGATTTGTTCTACCAATTCGCCTTCTAAAGCGTATTTTTTCATGATATTGTTGATGCCTTCAACAGAAGTTGCGGTGTTGACTTCCAGATTCAAAACCACTAAGGAACCATTTGGAACAGGAACTCGAATGGCGTTTGAAGTTAGTTTTCCTTCTAATGACGGTAAAGCTTTGGCTACTGCGCTACCAGCACCTGTTTCGGTAATAACCATGTTTAAGGCTGCGGCTCTACCACGACGGTATTTTTTGTGCATGTTGTCTACCAAATTCTGATCGTTGGTATAGGCATGAATAGTTTCTAAATGTCCTTTTACGACTCCCAAAGTATCTTCAATCGCTTTGAGAATTGGAGTAATGGCATTGGTAGTACATGATGCGGCCGAAAAAATGGACACTTCGTCTGGGTTGTAATCGTTATGATTTACTCCGTGTACAATATTAGGGACCCCTTTGCCTGGAGCCGTTAGCAAGACTTTATCGGTTCCTTTTGAAGTTAAGTGTCTTTTTAGTGCATCTTCAGTAGTAAAAGCGCCGGTATTGTCAATAACTAATGCTTGATTAATGCCATATTTTGTATAGTCAATATCTTCAGGGGCATTGGCAGTTATAATATGTACCGTGGTGCCGTTAATAATTAAGGCGTTGTTTTTTATATCGGCTACAACCGATCCGTTAAAATCGCCGTGTATAGAATCGTAACGAAGTAACGAGGCTCTTTTTTCTAAACTTATCGCGTCATTTTTGTCTCGAGTAACAATGGCTCGCAAACGCATTTGATTGCCTTTCCCTGTTTTGGACATCAACTCTCTGGCTAGCAAACGTCCAATTCTTCCAAAACCATAAAGCACAACATCTTTGGGTTGGATTTCTTCGGTAAACTTTGCTTCTTTCAATTGATGGATAACAAAATGACGTGCGTCAGGATATTGGTCTTGAAGTAATCCATATTCGTAAGTCAATTTTCCAATATCAATTTTTGCGGGAGGTAAATCTAAAGAAAGAATGATACTGGCAATGTTTGCTGAATCGGAAATGGAAATCGGTTTGCCTACAAATTCTCCAGCATAATCGTGTAAGTTGATAATTTCACTCACGTTACGGTCAATGAGATGATTTCTAAACAAGACCAGTTCGATGGATTTGTCGTACCACAAATCGCTTATGGTTTTAATGAGTTCTACTCCGGAGCGTCTTTTCTTGGTTTGAATTTTGACTTCTTTTTCGTAAATTTTAGTTGTGTTCATTTTGGTTGTTAGTAAATAAAAGTTGTGTTTTTTAAATATTGTGCAAAAGTATTTTATTTCAATCGATTTCGTAAAATAAATTTGTTCTTTTTTAGTTAAAAATGTATTATTATGGTTTTTTTAAAAAAAAGCGACAAATTGAATTTTATGTTTAGTCGTTGAAGCAGAATGGTGATGATTTTAAAAAAATAAACCCTTTCAAAGCGAATTACTTTGAAAGGGTTGTATAAAACTAAAATTAAGATTGGTTCAAATGAGTGCTAGCGGTGGTAAGTGCTAGTTACATTAGATAATGATTCTAAAAATTTCTCCATTTTTATTGATCATTTCTATACGAATACTTTGTTGTTCTTCTTTGTTTTTCATGATTCTAGAAACGGTTTCCACATTTGTGGCCTTGAGATTATCAATGCTAAGGATAATGCTACCTTGCAATTCTTCAGCATAAGGCAAGTAGCGTTCGTTGGTAATGGCTTTGATTTTTACACCGGAATCAATTTTGAATTTCTTTTTGTCGGCAGCATCAATGTTCTCTACTTCGATACCTCTGAATTCGGAACTAAAATATTCGTTTTTGCTCAAAGTTACGGCTACGGTTTTGTTTTTGCCATCGCGAATATAATTTACCTGTACTTTGTCATTGGGGCGTTTGGTATTGATATAGCCAGATAAATCAGCAAAAGTGGCGATGTTTTGATTGTCAATTTTGACAATTATATCTCCTTTTTGTAAACCAGCTTTTTCTGCGCCCGAATTTTTGGTTACTTTGTTGATGTAAAATCCTTCGGTTTCGTTTACACCCAATTGTTTAGAGGCTTTACTGTTCAATTCGCCTCCTTCAACGCCTAGAATCCCTCGTTGCACATTTCCGAATTCCATCAGGTCTTCAATGATTTTTCGGGCATTGTTAGAAGGCACTGCAAATGAATATCCAGTATAGCTTCCTGTTGGAGAAGAAATCATGGTGTTAATACCGATTAACTCACCTCGAGTATTAACCAAGGCTCCACCACTGTTTCCGGGATTAACTGCAGCATCCGTTTGAATAAAAGATTGAATCCCACGGGCATCTAGATTTCTAGCTTTAGCCGAAACAATTCCAGCGGTAACCGTTGAGTTTAAATTGTAGGGATTACCAACTGCCAAAACCCATTCGCCAATTTTTACCGAATCAGAATTGGCAAATACCGTGTAGGGCAATTTTTCATCGGCATTGATTTTTAACAAAGCGATGTCCATTTTGGAATCGGTACCAATTAGTTTTGCAGGATATGTTTTTTTGTTATTAAGGGTAATTTCGAGTTCGGTTGCGTCTTTAATTACGTGGTTATTGGTCACGATATACCCGTCTTCGGAAATGATAACTCCAGAACCCGTTCCCACTTGTTCTTGTTGTTGTCCTCCGCCATAACCATAAAAATACTCTAATATAGGATTGCTCACCATTTTTCTAGATACATTTTTTACGTGCACTACTGTATGTACGGTTTTTTCGGCTGCTTCGGTAAAATCTACCGCTTCGGCAGCTAATCCTACATTTTTAGAATAATTTTCAGGGGCTACGCTTACAATGCTTTTGGAGCGTGAAGCGAAAATTCCATTTTCGTCAAATAATAGTTTGTAGGCCCCTAAGGTAGTTGCACCACTTAGTAATGAAACCAAGAATAAAGATGAATATTTTCTCATAATACAATTTAGTTTTATTAGTTATTTAGTTACAAAAATACAGGATAATCCATTTTGTAAAAAGAGTTTAACTCACTTTAACATTGTTTAACTTTTCATTTAAAATCGTACTTTTGTAGCCTAAAAATAAAGAAAATGACAATTGATTTTTATAAATATCAAGGCACGGGAAATGATTTTGTGATGATAGATAATCGAAGCTTGTTTTTTCCAAAAGAAGATGTGGCATTAATTGAAAAGTTGTGCGATCGTCGCTTTGGAATTGGAGCCGACGGTTTAATCTTGTTAGAGAATGATTCCGAACACGATTTTAAAATGGTTTACTATAATGCAGATGGCAACGAAAGTTCGATGTGTGGTAACGGAGGTCGATGCTTAGTAGCTTTTGCAAAACAATTGAATGTCATTGATCAAGTGACAACATTTATCGCTACCGATGGTGTACATCATGCTACTGTTGCGGCTGATGGAATTGTTTCGCTTCAAATGATTGATGTTCATGAAATAAAAATTACACCTGACTATGTGTTTCTTAATACAGGTTCTCCTCATCATGTGCAACTGGTAGAAGATTTGAAAAATTACCCCGTTAAAGAAAAAGGGGCAGCTTTGCGTTATAGCGAATTGTACGGAAAGGCCGGTAGTAATATCAATTTTGTTCAACCTATTGACGAAACCACCTTTGCTGTTCGTACATATGAGCGTGGGGTAGAGGACGAAACTTTGGCTTGCGGCACTGGAGTTACTGCTGTTGCCATTGCTATGCATGCTACAGGAAAGACCAAGGCAACAGCTTTAACGTTGCCAGTGGAAGGTGGTGTATTGGAGGTGGCATTTGATGTTTTCGATCAAAAGTATTCCAATGTTTTTTTGAAGGGGCCTGCTCAATTGGTGTTTCATGGGCAAATTGAAATTTAATTTCATTAGTTTATGAATACCTTACACGGAAAAAACATTTATCTGAGAGCATTAGAGCCCAATGATTTGGAATTTGTCTATGTGATGGAAAACGACCAAAGTATTTGGGAAGTGAGCAATACACAAACGCCCTACAGTCGTTTTTTAATTAGACAATATTTAGAAAACGCGCATCAAGATATTTATGAAGCCAAACAATTGCGATTGGCCATTTGTCAGCAGCAGGATTTTCCGGCCCTAGGTTTGATAGATTTGTTCGAGTTTGATCCCAAAAATCATAAAGCTGGAGTGGGAATTGTTATTCAATCTGTAGACCAAAGAAATCAGTTAATTGGTTCTGAGGCGCTTGAGCTTATAATTCGTTATGCATTTTATGATCTTAATTTGCACCAACTTTACGCAAATATTGGTGTAGATAATTCAGCAAGTATAGCACTTTTTACTAAATTTGGCTTCGAAAAAATTGGCGTCAAAAAAGATTGGTTGCTGGTCAATGGTGTTTATAAAGACGAAGCTATTTTTCAATTGATTAATCACAAATTTTAATTTTTTTATTTTGAATCTTAAGAAAATCATTGCAACAGGAGTAGCTACAGTGGCGGCATTAGTTGTAGCCTATTTTAGTTACCAACTCTTTAGTGCTAATACCAAATTTAGCGAAGAGAAAGTCTATGTTTATGTACCTACAGGAGCAAACTATGACGATGTTTTAAAATTGTTGACACCCAATGTTGCCAATTTGGATCGTTTCAAAACCATTGCATCCAAAACAAGTTATCCTGAAAACGTAAAGCCTGGACGTTTTTTATTAAAAAAAGGGATGAATACCTATCAATTAATAAAGGCTATGCGCCAAAATGACCCGGTGCGCTTGTCGTTTAACAATCAAGAGCGTTTGGAAAATTTTGCAGGTAGAGTAGCTTCGCAAATTGAACCGGATAGCTTGACACTTTTAGCTACTTTTAAAGATTCTTTATTCCTTAAACTAAATGGTTTTACTGAAAAAAATGTTTTTGTTATGTTTATTCCTAATACTTATGAGGTATATTGGAATATTTCTGCACAAGATTTCCGCAAAAAAATGATCAAAGAATACCATGCTTTTTGGAATGATCAAAGAGTAAAGCAAGCGGCAAAACAAGGATTGACTCCAATTACCGCTACGATCTTGGCTTCTATCGTGCATAAAGAATCTGTAAAAAAAGACGAAAGACCACGTATCGCAGGAGTGTATTTGAACCGAATGAAACAACAAATGCCCTTGCAAGCAGACCCGACTGTGATTTTTGCACTCAAAGAAAAAAGCAACGATTTCAATCAAGTGATAAAACGCGTTTTATACAACGATTTGTTTTTGAATTCACCTTACAATACCTATAAAAATATTGGATTGCCTCCAGGACCTATTGCTATGCCAGATATCACGGCCATCGAAGCTGTTTTATCACCAGAGCAGCATCAATACATTTACTTTTGTGCGAGTGTAGATCGATTTGGGTACCATGAGTTTGCAGAGACTTTAGCCGCACATAATGTAAATGCTAAAAAATATTCTGATTGGATTAACAGTCAAGGGGTAAACCGATAAAATGGGGATACACCATTTATTACGAATTATATTTTTATTTTGGAGCGCTTGTAACCTTTGGTCGCAGGAAGCTCCAAAATCGTTTTTTACCCCTTCTGATTCCCTTGATGTTTCAAGGCGTAATAAGGTTGTGTTTGCAAAGGCTGCTCTTGGAGGTGCTACTTTGGTGGGACTTCATCAACTTTGGTATGCCGATTACCCACAGTCCAATTTTCATTTCATAAATGATTCTAATGAATGGTTGCAAATGGACAAAATGGGACATTTGTATTCATCGTATCAAATAGGGAGAATGGGGGCCGAAGTGTTGCATTGGAGCGGAGTTTCCAAAAAAGACCAATTGATTTATGGTGCAACCTTAGGATTTGCATTTCTTTCGGTTGTTGAAGTGATGGATGGTTTTTCGAAACAATGGGGTGCTTCACCAGGAGATATTTTGGCCAATGGTTTGGGAACAGCTTTGTTTGTTTCTCAAGAATTACTTTGGCAAGAACAACGCATTGTGCCCAAATTTTCTTTTCATCCCACTTCTTATGCGAAATGGAATGGCCATCAGCTAGGGAGTAGTTTTGCCGAACAATTATTGAAAGATTATAATGGTCAAACGTATTGGATGTCCATCAATCTTGCCTCGTTTTATCAATCTAAAATCCTTCCAAAATGGTTGAATGTTGCGTTGGGGTATGGTGCCGATGGAATGATTCGACCCTATACAGGTCTTACAGATAGCAATTTCGACCCAATTTTTGCAAGACAACGACAGTTTTATCTTTCTTTTGATATAGATTTAACGAAAATACCTACTAAAAATTCTACGATAAAGACCCTTTTTTCGCTATTTAACACCCTAAAATTTCCCGCACCTACGCTCTCATACAGCACCAAATCAGGCTTTAAAGCGTATTATGTTTATTTTTGATTTTTTTTAACGTGCTGATATTCAGTTAATTTATTTAAAGGGGGTAAATTTGCACATAGAAATTTCACTAAGTGACAGTTGGTGAAGAAAATCAATTTATGAGGAGGAAATGGTATTTTTTTGCAAGCCTTATTGGGATAGTTACCTTTATGAGCTTAAGTTTTAAGAACGATAAAAAGAGCCTAAGTCCAAAGGTTTCTTTGGTAGTTGAAGACACAATGCAAACCGCATTTGCTTTGAATGAGACGTCTGAATCAGACATTCCCTTTACTAATAATTTATTTGTTGCTTTTAAGGAAGCCGTTGCCCATAAAGAATCAAGAGGTAGATATAAAACCGTTAATTCGCTTGGGTATTTAGGGAAATATCAATTTGGTGTGGAAACACTTCGTGAAGTTGGTGTGCACAGTCCAAAGAAATTTTTAAACAATCCGGAATTACAAGAAAAAGCTTTTATAGCCCTATTGTCTAAAAACAAACATTTATTAAAATCTGTTATCGAAAAACATGAAGGAAGTATAATAGATGGGATTTTAGTAACAGAATCAGGTATTTTGGCTGCGGCACATTTAGCTGGAGCAGGTTCGGTTAAGAAATTTTTTAAATACAATGGGAAAAGGTATTTCCGTGATGCCTTTGGTACTTCGCTTAGAAGTTATCTTAAAGCATTTGGAGGTTATGATACTTCGGTTATTGTAGCAAAAAGTAATGCAACTGTGCATTCTAATTAGATTAGTTAATTATGTAAAAAAGCCATGATCGTTCATGGCTTTTTTTTTATTTTAAATGTGTAGGTTGGATTTATTCTCCAATTAAAATTTCTAAAATACTAATAGCTGCTTCGCTAATTTTGGTTCCAGGGCCAAAAATGGCAACCGCTCCTGCGTCAAATAGAAATTGATAATCCTGAACAGGAATCACACCTCCAACAATTACCATGATGTCTTCTCGGCCATGTTTTTTCAATTCTTCAATGACTTTGGGGACAAGTGTTTTATGTCCAGCGGCCAAAGAGGAAACGCCTAAAACATGTACGTCGTTTTCGACAGCTTGTTTGGCTGCTTCTTCTGGTGTTTGAAACAATGGACCTATATCCACATCAAATCCAACATCGGCATAACCTGTAGCTACAACTTTTGCGCCTCTGTCATGACCGTCTTGTCCCATTTTGGCAATCATGATTCGAGGTCTTCTGCCTTCTTGTTTGGCAAATGTGTTGGCCAAAGCTTTGGCTTTTTCAAAGGAGGCATCGTTTTTTATTTCTTTACTATACACACCGCTAAAAGATTTAATTTGGGCTTTATGTCTTCCGTATATTTTTTCTAAGGCATCGCTAATTTCGCCTAAAGTTGCTCTTGCTCTTGCTGCATTTACAGCCAATTCGAGTAAATTACCTTTCTTAGTTTCGGCACATTCGGTTAATAAGGCAAGGGCTTGCTGAACGGCAATATTATTTCTTTTGTTTTTAATCTCTTTTAAGCGTTCAATTTGTTGTAGTCTCACCATTTGGTTGTCAACATCTAGAATTTGTAATGGATCTTCTTTTTCGAGACGGAATTGATTCACTCCTATGATTCGATCTTGTCCACTATCTATACGTGCTTGTTTTCTAGCAGCTGCTTCTTCAATTCTTAATTTGGGAATACCTGCTTCAATGGCTTTGGTCATTCCGCCTAATGCTTCAACTTCTTGAATGAGTTGCCATGCTTTTTCGGCTATTTCGTTGGTAAGGTATTCTACATAATAACTACCTCCCCAAGGGTCTACTGTCTTGGTGATAAGCGTTTCTTCTTGTAAATAGATTTGTGTGTTTCTTGCGATACGTGCAGAAAAATCAGTTGGCAGGGCAATGGCTTCATCCAAGGCGTTGGTATGTAACGATTGTGTTCCTCCAAAAGCAGCGGCTGCAGCTTCTATGGTAGTTCTAGCTACATTGTTAAAGGGATCTTGCTCGGTTAAACTCCATCCAGAGGTTTGACAATGAGTTCGTAAGGCTAATGATTTTTCATCTTGTGGATTAAACTGTTTTAATAATTTGGCCCACAACATTCTGCCTGCTCTCATTTTAGCAATTTCCATAAAATGATTCATTCCAATGGCCCAAAAGAAAGACAATCTAGGTGCAAAATCATCAATAGACATACCGGTGGCTAAACCGGTTCGAATGTATTCTAAACCATCGGCCAAGGTATAGGCAAGTTCAATATCGGCAGTTGCTCCAGCTTCTTGCATGTGGTAACCTGAAATTGAAATGGAGTTGAATTTAGGCATTTTCTTGCTGGTGTATTCAAAAATATCAGCAATTATTTTCATCGAAGGAGTAGGGGGGTAAATGTAGGTGTTTCGAACCATAAATTCCTTCAAGATGTCATTCTGAATGGTACCAGAGAGCTGTTCAGGACGCACACCTTGTTCCTCAGCAGCCACAATGTAAAACGCCATAATTGGCAAAACGGCGCCATTCATGGTCATGGAAACCGACATTTCGTCTAACGGAATTTGCTGGAACAACACTTTCATGTCTTCTACGGTATCTATGGCTACACCTGCTTTTCCTACATCGCCAACTACTCTTTCATGATCTGAATCGTAACCACGGTGTGTAGGCAAATCAAAGGCAATAGATAGTCCTTTTTGCCCAGCCGCCAGATTTCGTCTGTAAAAAGCATTGCTTTCTTCGGCGGTTGAAAAACCAGCATACTGACGGATTGTCCAAGGTCTGCGCACGTACATTGTGGCATATGGCCCGCGAAGATTAGGCGAAAAACCCGCTCCAAAGTCCAAATGGCTTAGGTTTTTCAAGTGTTGTTTTGTAAAAAATTCGGGAATCTCTATGCCTTCAGCCGCAATGAAAGAAGGACCGATGGAATTTGGATCTTCTTTTTCCGAAGGAGTTATTTGTAACTGTTGGATATCTTTTCTTTTCATGGCGAAAAAGTTATAAGCATTGCTGTTTAAATGAATTGTTATTGCTCTAAATTGAGACGCTCTTGTTCGGATTTTTCCGCTAAACGTTTTTCAATGATGGGAGTAATAAGTGTTTTTCTGGGTTTAATTTTTACAAAGGGGTAGAGTTGTAAATCATTCTTCATTTGATCGTTTTTGTTAGGGTACTTGTTGGTGCCCACCAATACATTTTTACCAGTGTCAAATGTTTCTTGAGCCTTATCAGCACTTTCATGTATCTTTTTTTGAATAATTCCCTCTTGAAGTAACTTTAAAAAACCTCCATTTTTTTCGATCTCTTTAAACAATTGCAAGGCTTTTTCTGCCAGTTGTTGTGTGATGCTTTCTATGTAATAACTTCCATCAGCCGGATTGTTGACTTTGTCAAAATAAGCTTCTTCTTTCAAAATCAACAATTGATTTCGCGCAATACGATCACCAAATTCATTGTCTTTGTGAAATAAGACATCGTATGGTAAATTCGCAATGGTGTCGGCTCCACCCAAAATCGCACTCATGCATTCTGTAGTGGTTCGAAGCATGTTTACGTTGTAATCATAAATTGTTTTGTTTCTTTTGGAAGGAGTGGCCAAAAGATGAAAGTCTATTTTTGAACCATATTCTTGTTGTAATGTGTCAAAAAGTATCCTGAGTGCTCTGAATTTTGCAATTTCAAAAAAATAATTGCTACCAATTGCCATGTTAAAGACTACGCTGTTTTTTAAACTAGTTACATGGTGGTAATACTCGTTGAAATGAGCTATAACATACGCTAATTCTTGTACAATAGTTGCACCAGCATTTTGATACAGACTGCCATCGATACTTAAAATAGACAGGGCTTCTGTGGAGTGAAAGATCTTTTCTAATGTTTCAAAATTGTTTTTTTCAGAAGTATTGAGCCAATTTCCGTCTTTGGCTAAGTGACCTATTGGGTCAATTTTACAATAAATGCGGGCTTGGTTTATTTTGGCAATAGCCTCAATTCTTTTAACGAAATCGATTGATAAAAATTGAAAATGAAAATAGACGACGATGTTTTGTAAAGGAAGGGAGTTGAGCAATTTTTCCACATCTAAGGTCTCGTTTTCAATAGTAAAACAAAGGCTAGTTGCCCCTCGATTCAAAGCGTCTTGAGCTCGAGTGATAGATTTGTTCAAGTCGTGGACAAAAATATTTTGACAAATCGAAAATCCAGAGGTTGGTTTGTGGGTTTGTAGCGGATTACTACTGTCTTCTGAATTGTAAAAGGGTTTGATTTGAATGTCTTCGGCTGTATTCCAAATCACGGTTTGGTTGTAATCGGCACCTTTGAGTTCATATTGAATTTTTTGTTTCCACTGTTTGGCTGAAACAGGAAGGAAATCTTCAAACAAGTTTTGGGCCATAATGTATTTGGTTTAAGGTAATGGGTCAGTTAGGCTATCGTTTTCGAATTCTATAATATAAATATCTTCATTTTCTTTTTTCATAAAATATTTTTCACGAGCGTATTTTTCAATTTGTTCAGAATTTTTTAATTGTTGAATGCTCTGTTGGTCTTTTTTAATTTCCTCTTGATAGTATTTTTTATTTTCTTCTAGTTTCTCAATTTCTTTATCCAACTCCTGATGGTCAAAAAACGAATAATTGTCTAAAAAGGTCATCCAAATGACAAAAAACACACTGATCCAAATGTATTTATTGCTCAGTAACTGAAACCATTTTTTTTCTTTATAGGGATTTGTCATAGGTTTTTATACAAGGAATTAAAGGATTCTTTGATTGATTACAGCCCGAACCACATCAATAGCAACGGTGTTGAATTTGTCATTCGGAATTATGATATCGGCATACGCTTTGGTAGGTTCAATAAATTGTTCATGCATGGGTTTAAGAGTGTGTTGGTACCTACTTAAAACTTCTTCCATGTCACGACCTCTTTCGGTAATATCTCTTCGTACTCTTCGAATCAAACGTTCGTCAGAGTCGGCATGAACAAATATTTTGATGTCAAATAAATCTCTCAATTCTGGGTTGGTGAAAATTAAAATTCCTTCCACAATCATTACTTTTCGTGGATGGGTAATTACTGTATCATCCGTTCGATTGTGTTTTACAAAAGAGTAAACCGGTTGGTGGATGATTTCTCCTTTTTTTAATGCATTGAGATGGGTTACTAGCAATTCGAAGTCTATCGCTCTAGGATGATCAAAATTGATATTAGCGCGCTCTTCGTAGCTCATGTTTTTGTTTTCACGATAGTATGAATCTTGAGAAATAATGCCAACTTCGGCATCAGGTAACTGATTCATAATTTGATGAACAACCGTTGTTTTTCCACATCCCGTTCCTCCAGCAATTCCAATAATGAGCATGATATTTTTGTTTTGAATCTTTGATACAAAAATAAGAATTTAAAGAGATACGAATTTCTTTTTAGAGACTATTTTTTAAGGATTGTTCTACTATCTATTTTGGTGTGTTTAGGCTTTTTTTGTGATGATTACGAGAAGGTCAATTTTTGCCTTTTAGCCCCTGGTGGAGTGGTATTCTTTGTTATAGAGTACCGAAGTTTGTAGTGAAACTAAAGTGGAGTATGTGACTTTTATTTCAAAAAAGCACTTTTTGACAGGTTTTTTATAGGTAAATACAAACAAACCTGTTAAGATGGACAACAGGTTTGATGTTATTTTATTTTTGATTGGTTTCAGCGGCTTGCCATCCTTCAATAAAACTTTTTTTTGTGCCTTCCCAATCGTAAATAATTTCAAGTGTCATCCATGTTAGCATGCCGAATATAAAAAC